>CAZKCX010000182.1:0-10732 GCA_964550865.1 uncultured Planctomycetales bacterium | reverse complement strand
GCGCGGACTGCTGGAGCCGCAACAGCAGCGGGATCTGGTTGGCGTACAGGCGACGGTGCGCGTTGTAGCCGTAGTAAAGACGATACGCGAAGTCGAGCAGCCCGTTCAGCCACGGAGCCTTGTACAGAAGCGGAAGCAAGGCCTTGAGCCGTGGATGGTCGACCAGCATCGGGAACATCCGGTGCATCACGTAGATGATCTGCTTGAACCGTTCGCCGAAGTTCATCACGCTCGAGGAGTACTGCCCGCCGAATCCGTCCGCCTCGTCGTCCAGATAGCCTTCCCGCCGGCAGTACTCATTGATCCGCGTGCCCGGATACGGTTGCAGGATCGACGCCTCGGCGTAGTCCACGCCCGCCCGTCGATTCATCTCGACCGTGTTCATCAGGTCGGCCTCGCTCTCGCCGGGCAGGCCGAGCATGTTGTACGTCCCGATCCGAATCCCCTCGCGCTTGAGGTTCTCGCACGCGGCGTCGATCTGGGCGTTGCTGATCTTGCGGTTGGCGACCGTGCGGCGGAGCTGCTCATTGGAGCACTCGACGGCCAGGAAGACCGCGTAGCATCCCGCGCGCTTGAGGCGGCGGCAGTATTCTTCGGTCAGGATGTTCGGCCGCGCCTGACAGTTGAACGGCAGGCCGATCTCACGGGGATAGCGATCGGCGAACTCGTCCAGCCAGCCTGCATCGAGCCCGAACGTGTCGTCCATGACGCGGACGAACCGAAGCGGATACCTTTCGCGCACGGCTCGGATCTCTGCGAGGAAGTGACCGACGCTCCGCCGCCGCACGATGTTGCCCTTCCCGCGGTACATGGCCTTATAGGCGTGATTGAAGCAATACGAGCAGCTGTAGGGACATCCCCGCCCGGAGAAGAAGCCCTTGATCGGGTTCCGCGCCTGATAGGCGCGCTTGCCGTAGATCAGTTTCCGATCCGGCACGGGGACGCCGTCCAGATCCATCACAAGATCCCGAAGCGGGTTCTCTCGGATCGACGCATCCGGCAGCTTCAGCGAGAAGTTGTCCACCTCATACATCGCGTCCGTCCCGAAGGCCTGGAGGAACTCGGGAAGGGCCAGATCACCCTCGCCCCGACAGATTGCATCCACGCCCTCCTGCTCCACGTACTTCGGGAAGAAGGTCGGGTGTGGGCCGCCGAACAGCGAGAAGAAGTCAAGCCGCTCCTTAAGCTGCCGGTTGATCTCCAAGTACCGTTGGTGCTCGTTGCTCGACACCGAGTAGCCCACGATGTCGGGCGCGAATGCGGCGATCTCACGAATCGCGCGCTTCGGATTCGGGCCGAACTCGAACAGTGACGTCCGGTGACCGCGCTGCTTGGCCAGCGCGGAGACGATCGGCAGCGAGTAGATCTCCTGGAAGCCGATCCAATCGATCACGAGCGCGATCTTGAGTGGCCGCATGCGCCTCACCGTTCCCTAGGATCCAAGGAATTCGTTCACGTGTCTTCCATAATGTCGAGCCGATTCAGGCCGACGCCGGAGCCGGCGCGCCCATAGGACCGTCCGCTTGCTCCGTGTCCTTTTCTACGTGCGTCCGACGCAGCCGCGACTTCAACCACCAGAGGTAGTTCTTGGCGTAGGTGAAGGCGTCGCGGTCGTGCCGCCGGAAGAGCATGAGCACGTCCAGGAATCGGATGATCAGGTCCGCCGGCAAGTAGGGCAGAATCCGCTGCACACGATGCCGCAGCAGCCAGCGGTTGACGCTCCGTGGCAAGAACGGGATCAGCCGATAGAGCAGCCGATAGCCCAGGAAGAACCGCAACTTCTCCGGGTCCTTGCCCATCGAGCCGGTCGAAAGGTAATGATTGTGCTCGCCGTTCTCGAGGGCCCGCACGTCGTCCTCGGTGATCTCACCGTGCGCCAAGCCATGCTGGACGATCTCCAGCCTCGGCAGGTACTCGAGCAGGAACGGCGAGACGCGATAGCACTCCTTGCGCTCGATGAAGAACTTCGCGGCTGCCAGAAGCTCCTCCTCCGATTGCGTCGGGATCCCCAGGATGTAGTCAACCGAGTACGGCAGACCGGCCTCGTCCATGGCCTCGACCGTTCGCACCAGCTCGGCGTTGGTCTCGTGGCGATTGAGAATGTCCTTGCGGACGCGCTCGGAGAAGCTCTCCACCCCGAGCTGAATGCCGAAGCAGCCCGCGTCCTTCATGGCGAAGGCCATCTCGCGGTCCATCGTCGAGGGATGGGCGAAGACCTTGAACGGCAAGCCCAGTTCCTCCTTGTAGAGGCGGCAGAACTCCATGACCCACTTCTTGTTGGCGGTGAAGGTGTTGTTGCGAAAGTCCACCCAATCGAAGCCGTACCGCGCGCGCATGATCTTCAGCTCGTCGACCACCGAGCGCGGCGATCGCTCGCGAAGCCGCTTTCCCTTGAGCCGCGCGGCCTCCTTGGCCAGAAACGACAGCGAGCAATACGTGCACGCATACGGGCAGCCGCGTGACGTCACCGCCAGATAGTAGTTCTGGATCGGCACGTGCGGCGCGAACAACTCCTTGTCGGGCAGCGGAAGCGTGTCGAGGTCCTCGACGAGGGGCCGTTGCTCGTTGCGGATGATCTTGCCCGCAGGCGTCTTGAACCAGAGGTTGGGAATGGCGGTATTCGGCTCGCCCGCCTCGATGGCATCGGCCAGCTCGACGATCGCGTGGTCGCCCTCGCCGAGGCAGATCATGTCGACGCAGTCGTAGCGGATCGTCTCCTCCGGCGTGACCGTCGGATGCATGCCGCCAAAGATGACGGGCACGTCGAGCCGCTGCTTGATCCGCCGTGCCATATCGAGCGCCCATTGGAGCGTGGGAGTCAGCACGGAGAAGCCCACGAGATCCGGCCGGCTCGCCACGACCTGATCGACGACGGAATCGCGATGCGCAAAGAGGCTCGCGATCCGAGGCATATACAGGTAGTTCTTGTCATCGAAGAGGGCCTGGTCATACGCCAGCTCCGTCTCGTGGCCGTGCTGCTTGAGCATGGCCGAAAGGGCCTCCAGGGAGATGTTTTCCGCGCCGATCGCTACAAAGGTGCATTTCATGGTTCGTTGTGCTCCGTCTGCTATGCCAACGCCTCCGCCAGATTCGGGTGATCGTGCCAGACCTGCGGAAGCTGTGTCGCCTGATAGGTCGGCTTGATGTACTGCTCGATGAACCGCTGATCCTCGCCCGCCAGACAGACCTGGTTGTATTCGGTGAATCGATCGAGCTTGAGCATGCGCTTGCGGATGTCCGCCAGAGGCTCGCGCCTCACGTTTCCGAACGAGATATGGATGAACGGGCACGGGATCACGTCGCCGTACGGCGTGACGTAGAGCTTCTCCGTCCCGGCCGAGCAGCCGAGCGTTGAGTAGTTCGAGTGAAAGTCCCGCCGAAGCTTCGGATACCGGACCTGCAGCTCGAGGAAGTACGCGCGGTCCTCGTCGGTCAGCGACTCCTCGAACTTGCCTTGCCACTGACCCACCGGGCACGGGATCGAGACGACGACCGGCAGGTGCCTCGACTTGCAGAAATCGAGCAGCGCGGTCGTCTCGACCGATCGCAACGTGCTGTGCGTGAGCGTCGTGCAGAAAATGACGCGGATCCCGCGTGCCAGCGCGCGATCGACGTTGGCGATGGTGGTCTTGTACGCGCCCTTCGTGCGGCGGAATCGGTCGTGCAGCTCCGGATCTCCGGAGTCGAGGCTGACCTGGATGCTGTCCAGGCCGGCGCGGTAGAGCGATTCGATCCGCTTTTCGTCGAGCAGCACGGCGTTGGTCTGCAGCCCGATGAGGTTCCGGGTCGGCTGGAAGAGCTGGATGACGTCCTCGAGATCCTTGTTGAGCAGCGGCTCGCCGCCGGTGAAGGCGAAGTAGATGTTGCCGAGGCCCATCGCTTGCCTCGCGAGCCGCCGGAGGTCTTCGTAGTCCATACGATCGCCGCAGGGCTGCTTCATCAGCTCGCACGAGCAATGCTCGCACTTCATGTTGCAGGCGTAGCTCAACGCGATGTCGATGTTGCGAAGCGGACGTTTCGTGACGTCCCTATGCAGGCGGTGCTTGGCCATCGAGGCGGCCACGCGCGGCAGGAGCAACGGCTTGCGCCGCGGCTGGCAGACGAACCACAGGTTGTCTCGGAAGCGATCTAGCATGGTGCCGGGTTCCTTTCCTCTGGGATGACGACGCCGGCCGTCGGCCTTTCCAGCACGAACTCCACGAGCGACGTTCGAGAGACGAGCATCTGCAGGACGTTGATCGGCAAGGCCAGGAACAGCAACGGCGTGAAGAGCCGGCTTCGGCCGTTCTCGATTCGAGGCCGAATGGCCGTCTCCTGAAGCCTGTTCTGGATCGAGAGGGCCCAATGCGCCGGCTGCAGCAGGTTCGCGATCGACCGCACGCGCAGCCCTGCCCGCGTGCTCAGCTCGCCGAGGTTTCTCGTGTCGAACAGGCACAGGTGTCGGGGCGTGTGATAGCCGCCCCAGTTCCGGCGAAAGAGCTTGTAGTCCCAACTGTCGATGTTCGGCGTCTCGCCGACGATGATTCCGCCCGGCCGGAGCAGCTCGCGGCATGTCCGCAGGGTCTCGACCGGCCGGTAGACGTGCTCGATGAAGTTCGTCATCACGATCATATCGAGACTCGCAGGCTCAAATCGCCCGTCGTCGATCTCGCCCTGGTAGACCTCGAATCCCTTGGCCCGAGCCGTAGCCACGGCCTTCTCGTTGAAGTCGAGACCGACCGTGCTGTCGTAGCCGATGCGCCGGAGTTCGACGAGCAGGTCGCCGTTGGCGCACCCCGCATCGAGGATCCGGGCTTCCGGCCCGACCAGCCTCGCGCAGCGCAACGCCTTCTTCCGCCAGTAGCGGCGCTTCATCCATCGGGCGAGCGCGTTCGGCTGGGAGAGATACGCGTGGTAGTTCCCCGGATACGCCAGGCTCAGGGTGTCCGCATCCGGCTCGGGGTCGATATGCAGCACGCCGCACCGTTCGCACCGCCAATAGGTGTACGAGCCGGGCGCTCCGTACTCGAAGTCGAGCACCTCGCGGTCGGCTTCCGTCAAGACATCGGATGGACACAGCACGCATGCAGGCATCGGACTACTCCGGCACGACCAGGGCGCCTTGGGCTCGCAAGGCCGCCTTCCCAAGATCCAGGTCGCCCTCGTCGGCGCTGGACTCGAGGCGATCCGCATTCGACCGACCCGCGACGCGCCGCCGCTTGCCGCGCTCGGTGATACGATCGAGCACGTAGGCCGGTCTCCGCTTGACCTCGTCGTAGATCCGCACGACGTATTCGCCGATCACCCCGACCCCGAGCAGATTGATCCCGCCGAAGAACGTGACGGCGATAAACTGGGACATCCACGCCTTGACGGCCGACCCGACGATGAACTTGCCGTAGACGGCATAGCTCACCAGGGCGATCGACATGACGATCGCGATCAGGCCCAGCGTCCGGAACATCGTGAGCGGCGCTTTCGAGAAGCTGAACACCGCGTTGTTGGCAAGCTTGAGCAGCCCGCGGTAGCCGACCCGCGTCGAGTCGTCGTAGCGCGCGCGGCGCGGCACGGGGATGCCCGTCTGCCGAAAGCCGACCCACGCGCGAAGACCGGGCAGGTAGCGATTGTGCTCGGGCAGCGAGCGGATGCGATCGACCACACGACGGTCCATCAGCGAGAAGTTGCCCGCATCCATCGGGATCTGGATCTCGGAGACGTGGTTGAGCGCCCGGTAGAAGATCTTGAACAGCATGGGCGCGCCGTAACGCTCCTCGCGCGAGGTGCGGACGGCGTAGACCACGTCGTAGCCCGCCTCCCACTTGGCCAGAAAGCCCTCGAACGCGACGGGATCGTCCTGGAGGTCGCCGTCCATCAGGATGATCGCATCGCCGGCGGCATGGTCCAGCCCGGCCCGGACGGCCTGGGGGTGGCCGAAGTTGCGGGCGAGGTGGAGGACCTTGACCTGGTCGGGAAGCTTCAGGCTCAACTCGTCGAGCTTCTCCGAGCTGCCGTCGGAGCTGCCGTCGTCGACGAGGACGATCTCGTATCGCCCCGGATAGTCGAGCTTCATGAACGTCTGTCGGATCTCCTCGACGAGCACCTCGATCACGTCGATCTCGTTGTAGATCGGCACGACGACGGAAACGACGGTATCCACATCGATCCTGCGCATCACACAGACTCCTCGTCCTTGGCGAGCACGGCGGCGAAGGACAATCCGCATCTCAGGTTCCAGCGAACGGCCAGGAACGCTTCCGTTCGTCCCCACCACTTCAGCAGCGCGTTGAGGCGCTCGGGGACGTTCGGAAACTCCGCGAACGCTTGGCGCGAGCCGAACAGCCGATCCCGCGTCCGCAGCACGAGCGCCGGCGGAAGACTGATCAGGTTCCACGCCGTCAGGCGAAGCGGCTTCAAGCCGGCCTGTCGCGCCGCCCACTTCAAGCGCCGACGCGCGTACCGCCGCTCGTGGCCGACCATCGCATCCCAGGGCGAGAACAGAACGCCGTGAGCGGGTACCGTCAGGATGACCCTTCCGCCGGGCCGCAAGGTCCTTTCGGCCTGCTTCAGTGCCGTAACGTCGTCCTCGAGGTGCTCCAGCACGTCGAGCAGGAGGACGGTGTCGAAGCTCTCGACCGCAAACGGCCACGGCCGGGTTGCGTCCAAGACCATCGCGTCCCGTGCGCCCCGACGTCGGGTGAAACGGGCGGCGTCCGGGCTGATGTCGGCGGCGACCACGTCCAGACCGCTGCGGCTCATCTCTCCGGAGAGATACCCCGCCCCGCAGCCGACCTCGAGCAGCCGATCGCCACGTCGCGTGTATCGCTCGAGCAGGGAGAGCACGAGCGTTCGCTTGTTGACGTGCCACCAGTAGCTCGTCTCCTTGCGGCAGAGCTCGCGGAGGTGCTCCGGGTCCATCGCCTCCGGACGCATGGGGCTCGTCGTCTCCGCTTCGGGTTCGATCAGGTTGTCGATCGTCGGCGCGAGCGCACCGAGGCCGAGATCACTCATTCGTGCCTCCCCCCATGAACCGGGACACCGCCTGGTCGCCATGCGTGAACTCTTCCCGCAAGAACGGCGCGTACGCTGCGCGGCCGGGGAAGCCGCGTTTTGTGATGACGTAATCCACCTCTCGCTCTTCGAGCCATGCGCGTGCGGCGTCAGGCTCCATGCCTCGGTAGAACGCCATGCACGCTTCGATGCGCGGCAAGACGACCCGGGGCCACTGGCAGGACCACCACGGCGCACAGTCCAAGACCTGCCTGCGCTGCGTGAGTACGCACGCAGCCAACGATCCATGCGAGTAGCCCGGATGCAGTATGATCGCGTCCTTGGGCGTGTGCCGTTTGATCCACCCGTAGCAGGCATAGGTATCGGGGGAGATAACATGCGTGGCGTCCGACTGACGCGTGCCGCCGCCGGCCGTCATCGCGTAGGCGTTGACCCCAACGACGCAGACGACCGCGACGATCGTCCCTATGAACACCTTTCGCCCGGACCGCCATGCCGAGGCGATCAGGCTCGCCAGAACGGGCCCCGCCAAAGCGAGAAGGAGCGCGTGCACCACCGCGAAGTTGTGGAGGCCGAGATTGAAGGTGAACCCACGCTGAACCGGCAAGAGGACGAAGCCGATGAGGGTGAATCCCAGAATCAGAAGCATGAGTCGATCGACATCCCCGAGACGACCCTGCCTCCGGCCGAAACCGCGTCGCCACACTGCCAGGACACCGACCACGATCCCCACGTGGAAGAGATAGGTCATGCAGATCGCGAAGATCGCCGGAGGACGCAGGACGCTCGGTAGGCAATCCACGCCGTAGCGCAACGTTCGAACGGCATCGGCACTCGCGCCGGCGAGCATCGCGGGCTTCAGGCCGGCCAGACATTCCGATCCCTCCCACCAGAGGTAGTGCATGAACCGGAACGGCGCGAAGACGAGCACGCTTCGTAGATCCGCCGACCGAACCGATAGATAGAACGCCGCCACGATCCCCAAGAACACCGCTGCCGACAGGGCAAGTCCTCGGACGTCGCGCCGCAGCAGCAGGCGCACCCCCACGAACAGCAGGACCGCGGGGACCACCACGAGCGCCAAGTTCGCCTTGTTCCAGAACAACAACCCCGCCAGGCCCGATGCGATGACCAGGTTCCCACGCGTTCCTCGTCCCCTCGCGAGGGAGACGAAGTAGAGCGTCAGGAAGATCGCTACGAGAGCGGGCCCCGAGGGCGGATTCCAGTCGAAGTACGTCGCCAGCCAGTTGGTCAGAGGCGGACAGGGCATGAAGCTTCGCACGTGCGATGCCCCAAGCCAGCCAAACATCGCCAGAGCGCTCAAGCCCGCGCCGATGCGACCGAAGCGGCGGTGCAAGCCGAGATAACACGCCAATGAAATCAAGACGTAGCGCAGAGGTAGCGCCACCCGGAAGTAGGCCGTATCGATGTCGGTTCCGCTTATGCGGCGGAGCAGGTCGCACCACAGATCCGGAAGGCAGTGATATGCCCAGCGATGATCGGGCGCCATGAACGGCCCCATCGCCGCGGGGATCCCTCGTGCGAATTCAGCCATCCAGCCCAAGTGGAATTGATGGTCCATGCCGATCCGAGAGACGATTCCCTCCGACGTGTGGACGGGTGTGGCCAACGTCGCCACCATGCCCCACATCAGCGTCAGCGCGACGCCCCCCCATAGCGAGAGCGTCTCCGAAAGCTCAATCCGTTCGAGGGACTTCGTAAGAGAGTGTCGCGATCGTCGCCAGACGATGGGTGCCGCGACGCCACCGATTCCGACGAGCATCCAGAAGAGCATGGGCATGCCGCCGGCGTTCGCGAGGTACCACGCGAACGGTGTCAGCAGGACGCCGAGGAGAAGCGAACTCGTTGCGATTTCAAACGGTGTTCTGCCGCCCGATCGAACAACAAGCCGTTGGACCAGATAGCCTGGAGCGATCCCCAAGACGTACAGCCCCGCAAGGACGCGGAGGATGGTAATCCCACTGAGGTTGAGCCAGACATGTCCCGCCAGGGCGAGGATTGTCACGCACGACACAGTCGAAACGACACCCGCATAGCCGCGCACACCTGCGCCCAAAGTATCGGTAGCCGTTGGTGCGGCCGTCGTCGCTCGCAGCACCGAAGGGAAACGCGGCAAGATGTTCGCATCGTTCGTCATTGGCCGTTAGTCTGCCGTGACAACAGGTCCTTTCGACTCGACAGCGAAGACGGCATCGTCACTGCAACGGAATCCCTCTTTCAGGAACGCCTCGTATTCGTTTCGCTCGGCGAAGTGGGCGTCTGCGACGATGTGCGTCACGTGATACTGCGCGAGAGTCTCTCTCGCGTGCTTCGCATCTGTTCCCGCATAGAATGCCCTAAGCCCCGCTACGATCTCGGATGTGTCCCAACACGCTTGCCAGACGTGGGCCCATTCGACCGCGACGCGGCGTTGCGTCAGCAGCGCGCCCGTCAGCAGGCCGGTCTCAAACTCGGGCTGGAGGACCACGGCGTCTTGCGGGGCGGATCGTTCGATATATCGGAAGCATGCGTACCGTCCGGGAGAGATCACGTCTTGCACGTCCGACACGGGGCCGGTGATCTTGGCGTGCAGCGCCCAAGCGTTGCCGGCCATCGCGACTATCAGCAGACCCGTGCCGAGCACCGTCACGCTTCGGCGAGAGCGACGAATCCGTCGAACGATGTCCCAGAGGACCGGCCCCATCAGGGCCAACAACAGGGCGTGCACGACCGCGAAATTGTGCTTCGAGACGTTCCAAACCAGCGTTTCGTGTACGGGCAAGAAGACGAAGCCCAACGCGCAACTGAGCAGGATCAGGATCGCAAGAACGTCCGTTGGGTTTGCGCGCGATCGCAGCCTTCCCACGTCCATGCGAAGGCGTGCGTACGCCGCAATCAGCAAGCCCACGTGAAAGAGGAACGCCATGCACAACGCAAAGACCATCGGAATGCGCAGAGCCTCAGGCAAGGCGTCCACGTTGCGACGGATGGATAGCAGCAGCGACACCGGCCACCCCTGGACGGACGTCTTCGAGACCTCCGTCAACCAGAGCGTGCCTTGCCACCAGAGGTAGCTGATGAAACGGAACGGTTCGAACGCAAGCGACGCGCGGAAGTCCGCGGTGCACATGTCCACGACACGGACCGCAAGCAAGAGGGCCTGCGCCCCGAGGCAGGCGAACGCCCACTTCATGTCGCCGCGTTGCCAGAGCACCCACAGCGTCCATACGGCGACGGCCGGCGCGACGACGAGCGCGAAGTTGGCCTTGTACCACAGCAGCCCGACCGACAGGAGGGAGATCAACAGCAACGTCGCGCGGTACCTTTCCCCCACCCGCGAGGCGTAGCAAAGAATCAGGAAGATCACGATGAGGCCGAAGCACGCCGGGACGTTCCAATAGAGGTACGTCAGCAGCCAGTTCGTCAGCACGTACTCGCTTAAGGGATATCCTACGAACGCAAGCAGCCCCATCGCACCGATCGTCGCGGCGGACCGTCCGAACCGGCGGACGAGGGCGAGGTAGCACGCAAGCGGAAGCAACACGTACCGCAACGGCAGCGCGAAGTGGAAGTACGCGTCCCGGGCATCCAGGCCCGACACGCGACGGAGCATATCGCTCCAAACGTGCGGCATGTTGTGGTAGGCCCACTTCCGGGCGGGCGAAAGGAACGGCAACACCTCCGGCGGCGTCTTCCTCGCGTACTCGGCCACCATGGCCACATTGATGCGGTGATCGTTGTGCGG
>CAZKCX010000181.1:0-10768 GCA_964550865.1 uncultured Planctomycetales bacterium | reverse complement strand
CATCATCGACGTCACCGATCCGGAACCGCCACGGGAGGACCACCCCCTGCTCTCGCTGCCCAACTGCATCATGACGAACCACATTGCCGGTCACGCCACGAACGGCCGCTTCCGTCAAGGCCAGTACGCGGTCGACGAGATCTTGCGCTTCGTCCGCGGGGAACCGCTCGTCAACGAGATCACGAGGGAGCGATTTCGAACGATGGCGTGACGACCGCACGTCTCGCCGCCACGTCATTCGCCGTGCGGCCTTGCCCACACCGCTCGCACCGGCCGGCGGGACGGGCCCGGGAACAGTCCGATAGCATGCACGGGAACGCCCGGTAACGATTCGCCGACGCAAGTAGAGTCCTCAAAGCTTCTTGCCGCCAAGTTGAGACTTGGCCACCGGGTGGGATATAATCGACTGCGGAAGGCCGGAGGGCCCACCGCCAATCGAGCCGGCCCGCGGGGGGAAGAGCACCCGCGGCGTTCCTCAACCGAAGGCAGGTAAGCCTGCACCGGCGCAGGCAGGCAGTGTGATGACCACGTGTCCCTGCGGACGAAGCCCGCGTACGCACGGGATCGTTCGGGGCGTGGAGCGATCAGTCGATGGCAGAGATTTCCCGCATCTTTCTCGTCAAGCCGCGGCAAAACATCCGGCCCTATGCGATCGAGCCGCCACTGGGCTTGATGTACCTCGCCAGCTACCTTCGCAAGCATCAGGAAGGCTTGGACATTCGCATCGCCGACATGAGCCCCGAGGAGCTCTCCTATGGCGATATCCGCGATCGCATCCGGACGTTCCAGCCGGACATCGTGGGCATCACCGCCCTGTCCGTCGAGTCCGTGGGGCTGCACCGCATCGCGGCGGAAACCAAGCGGAGCAACCCGAACGCGATCATCGTCGCCGGCGGTCCGCACGTGTCCGCCTATCCGAGCCAGGTCATGACCGATGAGAACTTCGACTACGCCGTCATCGGCGAAGGCGAAGAGACCTTCCACGAGTTCGTCGACGCGCTGCGGCGCGGCGAGAACGTCGAGGAGCTCGAGGGGCTGGCCTTTCGTCGGGACGGGGAGGTCGTGGTCAACCCCCGATCGACCTACATCGACGACCTCGACGCGATCCCCTTCCCCGCCTGGGACCTGATCGCGTTACACAAGTACAAGAACTTCACGCGCATGAGCCACATGGGCCGCGGGGACTATATGGCCCTGTTCACGTCCCGGGCCTGCCCGTACAAGTGCATCTACTGCCATAGCATCTTCGGCAAGCGCTTCCGCATGCGGTCCGCCGAGAACGTGCTCGACGAAATCCGTACGCTGTACTACGACCACCACATCCGCGAATTCGAGATCATCGACGACATCTTCAACTGCGACAAAAAGCGGGCCAAGCAGATCTGCGACATGATCATCGAGTCCGGTATGAAGATCCGCCTGACCTTCCCCAACGGCATCCGTGGGGACGCGCTCGACGAAGAGCTCATCGTCAAGCTCGCCCGGGCGGGAACGACCTTCATGGCGTTCGCCGTGGAGACCGCCACGCCCAGGCTCCAGAAGATGCTGCGGAAGAACATCAAGCTCGACAGGATTAAGGAAAACATCGCGATCGCCCGACGCGAGGGCATCATGTGCCAGGGGTTCTTCATGCTCGGCTTCCCGACCGAGACCCGCGAGGAGCTCGAGGCGACCGTCGACTTCGCCGTGACGTCCCAGCTGCACGCGGCGCACCTCTTCGTCGTCAATGCCTACGAAGGAACGGGCCTGGCGGACATGGCCCGAGAGCTGGGCAAGCCGGTGCACAGCGACTTCAACGCGACCTACATGAGTGAGGGCTTCAGCAACCTGACGGACCTTAGCGACAAGGAATTGGACGGCATTCGACGGCGCGGACTGCGACGATTCTGGTTCAAGCCGAGTCGCGTCTGGGCCATCATCCGGGACTACCCGGACAAGGACCACTTCCCCGACTTGGCCATGACGCTGTTCAAACGGATGCTGGTCAAGGCGTAACTTCCGTCTGCGCCCTTCGGCCGGGTCTTCCCATCGGCGAGCCGCGCGAACGAGGAAGCGAAGGACACGTATAATCAAGGCGTGAGCTTCGATCGGTCGATGTGAACATCGGTCCGAACGCCGCGCCTAGGCGTAATCGCCGGTAGTGAAAACCCATGAGCGATCCGCAGCGAGTCTTACTCATCCGACCCCACCGCAACAGCGACACGCTGTCCCTCATGCCGCCATTGGGGTCGATGTACATCGCTGCCTATCTCCGCAAGCACGGGAACGTCGATGTCCGCATCATCGATATGGCCCCCGCCGGCCTGGCCTACGAGGAACTGCCCGAGCGAATCCGCGCGTTCAACCCCGACTGGCTGGGCATCAGCGCCCTGACCTTTGAGTCCGAGGGGCTCCACAAAGTCGCCGCCGCCGCCAAGCAGGTCCGCGCGGATCTTCCCGTGGTCGTCGGCGGCCCGCATCCCTCCGCCTACATCGAAGACGTTATGGAGGACCCGAACGTCGACTACGCCGTAATCGGCGAGGGCGAGCTCACGACGGAGGCGCTGACCCGCGCGCTGCGCGACGGCGCCGACGTGAGCGGCATCGAGGGCTTGGCCTACCGCCAAAACGGATCGGTCAAGGTCAACCCCCGCGCGCAATACATCGAGGATCTCGACTCGCTGCCCTTCCCCGCGTGGGACCTCATCGATATCCCCGCGTACCGCAAGTTCGACCGCATGAGTCGCAGCGGCGTGAACGACTACATGGTCATCTTCACGACGCGGGCGTGCCCCTTCAAATGCCTGTACTGCCACAAGATGTTCGGCAAGAAGCTCCGCAAGCGCAGCCCTGAGAACGTGCTCGCGGAGATCCGAACGCTGCACGACACCTACGGCGTCCGCGAGCTGGAGATCATCGACGACATCTTCAACCTCGACCTCCCGCGGGCCAAACGCATCTTCGACATGATCATCGAGTCGGACATGAAGCTCCGATTGACGTTCCCCAACGGCGTGCGGGGCGACCGGCTCGACGATGAGTTTCTCGCCAAGGCGCGCAAGGCCGGCGTCGTCTTCATGGCCTTCGCCGTGGAGACCGCCACGCCACGCCTCCAGAAGATGCTCCGCAAGAACATCCGGCTCGACAGGATCGAGCGGAACATCGAGATGGCACGCAACCACGGGATCTTCTGCCTGGGCTTCTTCATGTTGGGCTTCCCGACGGAGACCCGCGAGGAGCTGCAGGCCACGGTCGACTTCGCGGTCCGCAGCAAGCTGCACGCGGCCCATCTGTTCATCGTCAATGCGTATGAGGGCACGGAG
This sequence comes from uncultured Planctomycetales bacterium, assembly GCA_964550865.1. Taxonomy (GTDB): domain Bacteria; phylum Planctomycetota; class Phycisphaerae; order UBA1845; family JAFGLZ01; genus JAFGLZ01. Next base: position 7,466 of record CAZKCX010000181.1, on the reverse strand, counting down.
CTGGCCAAGATCGCCGAGGAGCACGGCAAGCCCGTTCACAGCAAGTTCGACGACAACTATCTCAGCGAGGGGTTCACGAACCTCACGAATCTGCCCGACAAGGAGCTGGACCGCATCCGACGCTGGGGCCTGTTTCGCTTCTGGCTCAAGCCCTCACGCATCTGGGCGATCCTCCGCGACTATCCGTGTAAGTCCCAGATCCCGTATCTGGTCATCATCTTGGTCAAACGTCTGATGCTGAAGGTGTAGGCGAACCGGCGATCCATGCGATGAGCGACAACTACCGAGTCATGCTGGTCAAGCCCCGACGGAACGAGGAGCAGCCCACGCTCATGCCGCCCCTGGGGTGCATGTACCTCGCGAGCTTCCTCCGCCGCCAGGATGGCGTCGACGTCCGCATCGTCGACATGACGGCCGACGAGCTGCAATACGACGACCTCGGTGACGCGATCCGCGCCTACAACCCCGACCTGCTCGGCGTCAGCGCGCTGACGTACGAATCCCACGGCATGGACCGCGTCGCGGAGATCGCCAAGCAGACCCGCGCGGACCTGCCCGTGGCCGTCGGCGGACCGCACCCGTCTGCCTACACCGAGCGCGTCATGGAGAACCGGCACATCGACTACGCCGTCGTCGGCGAGGGCGAGCTGACGTTCGACGACCTCGTCGCCGCGCTGCGCGAGAGCGATGGCAGCGTCGGCGGAACGGATGTCTCGGCCATCGACGGCTTGGCCTACCGCGACGGTGACGAGGTCCGCATTCATCCCCGCGAGCGCTACATCGAGGACCTCGATTCGATCCCCTTCCCCGCGTGGGATCTCATCCCCCTGCCGGTCTACAAGCGGTACATCCGCATGTCGCGCTGCGGCATGAACGACTACATGACGATCTTCACAACGCGGTCGTGCCCGTACCAGTGCCTTTACTGCCATCAGGTCTTCGGCAAGGGCTTTCGCACACGGAGCCCGGAGAACGTCCTGGCCGAGATCCGCGCGCTGCACGACGATTACGGCATCAAGCACTTCGAGATCATCGACGACATCTTCAACCTCGACCTGCCCCGGGCCAAACGCATCTTCGACATGATCATCGAGTCGGGGATGAAGCTTCGGCTGACGTTCCCGAACGGCGTGCGGGGCGATAAGCTCGACGAGGAGTTCTTCGTCAAGGCCAAGCAGGCGGGCGTGGTCTTCATGGCCTTCGCGGTGGAGACGGCCTCCCCGCGCCTCCAAAAGAAGCTCAAGAAGAACATCAACCTCAAGGCCATCAACGAGAACATCTCGCTGGCGCTCAAGTACGGCATCTTCTGTCACGGCTTCTTCATGCTGGGCTTCCCGACCGAGACCCGCGAGGAGCTGCTCGCGACGAGTGATTTCGCGATCCAGTCCGACCTGCACACGGCCAACATCTTTGTGGTGAACCCGTTCGAGGGTACCGGCCTGGCCGACTGGGCCCGCGAGATCGGCAAGCCCGTGCTCAGTCAATTCGAGCGGAACTACTTCAGCAAGGAGTTCGTCAACCTGTCCAACGTCTCCGACGACGAGCTGAATCGCATCCGCAAGCGGACGGTCCGCCGCTTCTTCCTCAGTCCCCGCCGGATCTATCGCTCCGTCCGCGACCTGCCCGACAAGAAGAACCTCTGGCACCTCGGCCTGCTCATGCTCAAACGCATGATGCTCAAGAGCACGGGGTGAGACCTCCTGCCTCCTGCCCCTCCCCGAGATCCCCGCTGTTGCTGCTCCCCAGACCCGAAACCCGAGACCCCAGACCCTGCTGTCTCTTGCTGTCTCGTGTCTCCTGTCTCCTCCCGTTCCCCCGTCCCCCTTATCCTACCGAGGCAACCATGGCGCCAATCACCCGAACCCGCCAAGAAGGGGAAACACACCTTGAACCAGGACCAACCCAACCCGCGACAAACTGAGACATCAGAGGACACCCCCGCCCCGAACAGGCGACGGAAGAGGCGGATTTCCGCTCACACCGCAAGCGGCTCATCCCCTCTGGCGACGGAAGAAGACGCCGACGCCGGCAAAGACGAGGATCACCAAGGGAAACAGCCCGCTCCCGCACTTGAACACGGCCGTCACGTGCCGATCGACGTCCATGATAACGGTGGCCGTCTCGTTGGCGTCCGTGACAGCATAATTGGCGTCGTTCGGGAAGTTGGGGTCGTAGACCTGCCAGTGCTTGAAGGCCCGATCCGGATCGGGCGTCGCGGTGAGCGTGACCGGCATGCCCTCGGCATAGGTGGGGTAATTGGGCTCGACATCGACCGTGCCCCACGAGCCGTTCGTCACGTCGAGCGTCAGCGTCCGCTCCTGCGTGTAGACACGGACGTAATCGACGTCGATGTACTGCTGGATGTCCGGCACGTCGAGATAGCCCACGACGAAGTTGGGAAAGCCCGTCGGCATCGTGATCTCATAGTTGTCGACCCAGACGGTGAAGCTCAACGGCACGTCGGGGATCTGGCTGGCGAGGGTCGTCTCCCAGATCGGCGTCGTCATGTCGTCGACGTAGACGGCCAGATAATCCGCCCGCCACGTGACCCGATACGTGTGCCATTCGGTCAGATCGATGTTGAGGTCCTGGAAGGCGTAGGGAATGTTCTGTTTGACGATCCACAGCCGCGACCCGGCAACCAACAGGTCGGACTGTGGGGAAATGCTACAGAACCATATCGTGTTCACCGGAGCGACGCCCGGATCCATCGACTGGCTCCACAGCCCCCAGCCGCGCGAGCCGACGCCGTAGTTCGGGTCCGGGTCGTTCGGCCCGCCGGGCGAGTCGTGCCCGTTGTTGTTGCTGTTCCGCAGCCGGATCTCGAAGTCGCAGTATACCGGCACGCGGTACATCATATTGCGGTTGATCAGCTCGGCGTTGTGGTAGACGCTTCCGTAGGCAGGTGCCGGACCGTCGAGGTTCAGGTGGGCGAAGCCGGGATCGTTGGCGTCGACCGTCGTGCTGCCGACGCCGACATTCCACGAGAAGACCCAGTTCGGCTCCTCGAAGCCCGTGGTGAACGTATCGGCCACCAGGATCTCCGCCAGGCATGCAGACGCAGACAAAGCCCCGCACACTACGGTAACCGCACAGAGTTGTTTCCACTCGCACATGATGCCTCCCCTCGTGAGTTGGTCCGCCGCGAAACCAGTCGGACTCTACTCCCCTGCCGACATCATACCGCCTATGAATGGGCGGCAGAAGGCTGTGGGCATGTGCATTCTCCGCGTCAGCGAAGAGATGGCTTTGCTCTACCACGCTATGGATGCGTGTAGTACGGATGTGCTCGGCGTCGGGAGATCTTCCTGCGTGCTTGCCGCCGCGAAGGCGATGGACACCAATGAAGCGCCCTAGTACTCTGTCGCTCATCAGTTGATGGGTGGGTGGCCCAGTCGCCCTCGACTGGGGCGATCAAGGATATCCACGGCCGAGGGCGGCCGTGCCACATGTCTTACGTCATCGCTACATCCGCTACTTCATGGGAAGGTCCATGGGTTTGCCGGTCTTGCTCGACTCGTAGATGGCGACGATGATCTCGACGCTCTTGCGGGATTCCGGACCGCTGACCAGCGGGGCGCGTCCCTCGTCGATCGCCTCCAGGAAGTCCGCGAAGTTCGGCACGTGCCGCTCGCCCGTCACGCCGGTGGCCGGGTCGTCGGCGCCGATGCCCACCGACGGGAACGAGAGATACTGCTCGCGGATCTTGTCGTCCTCGTCCGTCTCGTCGGCGAACCGCCAGAAGAGGAAGTTCGTGTCCGCCATCGCGACCGAGCCCTTGTCGCCGGCGACCTCGATGATGCGGAAGTGCCCCGGGTACATGCTCGACGCGCACGTCATCTGGCCTAGCGCGCCGCTCTCGAACTCGACGATGGCCGTCCCCGTGTCCTCGACCTCGACGTTCTGGTGGGCGAGCATGTCGACCTTGCCCGTAACGCGCTTCACCGGGCCCATCAGCCACTGCAGCATGTCGACCGTGTGAATGCCCTGGTTCATGTACGCCCCACCGCCGTCGAACTTCCAGGTGCCCTTCCAGCCGCCCTCGTCGTAGTACTGCTGCGTCCGCCACCACGGGCCGTACGCCAGGCCGAACGTCAGCCGGCCGAACCGACCGTCATCAACCGCCTTCTTGAAGATCTGGGCCGTGGGATAGAACCGGCCGTTGAAGATCCCGCCGACCGTCGTGCCCGCCTTGTCGTGGGCCTCGAGGATCGCGTCGATCCGCGGCAGCGTGATGTCGAGGGGCTTCTCGACCAGGGCGTGCTTGCCGGCCTCGGCCGCGTGGACGGCCGACTCCATGTGAAGGCCCGACGGCGTGGCGATGCTCACCGCGTCGAGGTCGTCGCGCTTGAGCATCTCCTGCTCGTCCGTGTAGGCATCGACGCCGTACTTCTCGCCGAAGGCCTTCGAGGCGGCCTCCTTGACGTCGCAGCACGCGACCAGCTCCGCGTTGGGCATGCTGCGAATCGCGTCGCCGTGCACGCCGCCGATGAACCCCGTTCCGATCACGCCGAATCGGTATGTCTTGCCCATTGTCGTGCCCTTCTCCTATTCGTGGTTTTCGTGGTTGGGGCCCGGCCGTATCCACTCGCCGCGCCATACGTCTCGGATGCGCTCGCTGAACCGCACGCCCATCCGCTTGGTATTGTCCGACCAGATCTCCCGGCGGAACTCGTCGGGGGAGATCCGCCGACGCCGGCGGACCCACAGCCCAAGGTTCAGCATCGCTAGGACCAGTCGCTGCCACACGCGGGACCGGCGTGTCGCCCGCACCGAGGACGATTCCTCTTCATGGACCACCCGCAGCTCGGGCGGTGTTTTCGGCGTCTCCTGCATGGCCGGTCCTTCGCAGCACCCCTATCGCTGCACGGCCCGATGCGTCGTCGCCAAGACCTCTTCCGACGAGCGCGACGTCTCGTCCAGCGTGCCCCAGAGCTGGTGCTCGGCCAGACGCGTCGCGCGAGCCTCCTGATAGCCCGCCACTTGGCTCGGCCCGCCCTCGACGAAATCGCCGCCGGCGTAGTCGATGGCCTTGAGCCACGCGCTCATCTCGTCGCTGAACTCGGCCGGGTAGATCAGCGCGACGACGTTCGGATGCGACGCGCCGGAGATGCTCGCCAAGTGCAACCGGCATCGGCACGGCGGGGGCGTGGCGTCGGCGAGCCGTTTCAGCTCGTCGAAGTCTTGCCGGGCAACGTCTGCGTCTTTGCGATAGAAGAAGAAGCCGTCCTCGACGCGGAATCGCGCGGGCGATACGCCCTTGAGCTCCAGCCGGCCGTCGGGATAGGCGCGGTGGATCTTGTAGGCCTTACCTTCGGCGTGCCGCTCGCTCTCGAGCAGCACGGCGATCTCGGTAGCGGTGTAGCCCACGGCTACGCTGTCGCCGAAGTCGAAGACGTACAGCCCGGTGTACCGCACCGGATCATCGAGTCTAGGTAGCGGTTGCATGGCTCACGCTCCGCGCTTCCTCGATCAATTCTCGCAGAGTGAAACCTTACTGCTCTTTCGTGTGGCCCAGCCGCCCCCGGCTGGGTCAACCGACAACGCACAGTCGAGGGCGACTGTGCTACAAGGCCTCGGCGGCATCACGTCAGCTTCACCTTCGCCACGCGACGCTTGCCGACGCGGACGATCATGCCGTCCGTGGGCGCGACCTTTCCCATCGGGTCGGAGAACTTCTCGTCGTCGACGCTCACGCCGCCCTGCTTGACGAGCCGCTTGCCCTCGCCGCCCGTCTCGGTCAGGTTCAAGAGCTGCAGCAGCTTGCCGATCGGCACGCCGTCGCCGTCCAGGCTCGCCCGGTCGATCGTCACCTCCGGGATGTCGTCCCGCAGGCCGCCCTCCCGAAATACGCGGTCGAACATCTCCGACTCGCGGTCGGCCGTCGCGGCATCGTAGAACTGCGCGACGATGTCCTTGGCGAGCGTGACCTTCGCCTCGCGCGGGTGCGTCTTGCCCGCGTCGCAGAGCGTGCGGACCTCGCTCATCGGCCGCGTCGTGAGCAGCTCGAAGTAGTTCCGCATCAGCTCGTCGGGGATCCGCATCGTCTTGCCGAACATCTCGCTGGGGGGCTCGGTGACGCCGATGTAGTTGCCCAGCGACTTGCTCATCTTCTCCATCCCGTCGATGCCCACGAGGATCGGCATGATCATTACGACCTGCGGGGGCTGGCCGGCGTCGATCTGGAGATCACGCCCGACGAGGTTGTTGAACGTCTGGTCCGTGCCGCCGAGCTCGACGTCCGACTCGATCGCCACGCTGTCGTGACCTTGCAGCAGCGGGTAGAGGAACTCGTGGATGTAGATCGCCTCGCCTTCCTTGTAGCGCTTCTCGAAGCTGTCGCGCTCGAGCATGCGGGCGACGGTCATCTTGCCGGCGAGCTTCAGGGCGTCGGCCAGGTTGAGCGGGTTGAGCCATTCGCTGTTCGGCCGGATCTCGAGTTTGTCTTCGCTCGTGTCGAGGATCTTGCCCGCCTGGGCGAAGTACGTCTCGGCGTTGACTTTGATCTCGTCGGGGCTGAGCACCGGCCGCGTCTTGCTCTTGCCCGAGGGGTCGCCCACCATGGCCGTGTAGTCCCCGATGATGAGGACCGCCCGGTGTCCGAGGTCCTGAAACTGCCGCATCTTACGCAGCACGACCGTGTGGCCCAGGTGGATGTCCGGCGCGGTGGGGTCGAGCCCGAGCTTGATCCGCAGCGGGCGGTCGTTTGCCTGCGACTCGACGAGCTTCTTTCGCAGCTCGTCGAGCGTGTAGATATGCTCGCAGCCGCGCTCCAGCACGGCCAACTGCTCGTCAACGCTCGCGAACCCCATGGGCGGCACCTCTGCTCACCAAATGAGTTCGCGTGGTATTGGCACCACGGGACTCGGGTGCCACTGCTCTGTGAGCAGTGTTCCTCGCAAGGGTCTCAAGGCATGCACTGCTGACACAGCAGTGGCACGTCTCTTCGGCACGGCCCCACCACCGTGCTAACCCATTTGGCGTAACCCGTCATGCTATAACGCAGAATGGGGTGAATCAAGCATGAGCCGTCTCCACCCCAGCGCCAGCAGGAACAGCGCGGTGGAGACCAGCACGATGCATGCGCCCGTGGGCAGATCGAGGTAGTACGCCGCGGCGAGTCCGCCCAGCGCGCTCAGTCCGCCGAGGACCGACGCCAGCAGGCAGATCGACCGATACCCCCTGCCGACTTGCAGCGCAGCGGCAGCCGGGTTCGCGATGAGCGCGAAGATCATCAGCCCGCCGACGGTCTGGAGGTTGACCGTCAGCACGAGCCCGCAGATGGCCAGGAACAGGATATAGACGAACTGCTGGTGGACACCGGTGGCCGACGCCAGGAAGCGACTGAACAGGATCGCGCGCATCTCTTTGGCGAACAAAAGCGAAAACCCGAACAGGCCGACCGCCGCCAACACGATCATCCACACATCAAGCGGGCTGACGAACAGGAGACTCCCCCAGAGCAG
>CAZKCX010000180.1:0-10779 GCA_964550865.1 uncultured Planctomycetales bacterium | reverse complement strand
CCGCGCGGCATGAATGCCGCGGCTCGGGTAGGTAGTCGCGGTATTTCTGAAACGCGGTACTAGTCGCAGCACTTGGTGTTGGTGTACTCGGGAACGACTTGCGCGAGCTTCGCCCGAATCGCTTCCGGTTCTCCCTCTTCGGCCAGCGTGGTCAACTCCGCGATGCCGCGGCACACCGTGGCATGGTCCACCGGACGATGTTTCCAGATGCCGATCTTGGGATTCCGTGTCGGGGCGATGTCCTCGCCGCGGATGTTCAATTCCTCGAAGAGCTTCTCTCCCGGCCGGATGCCGCTGAAGACGATGTCGATGTCCTCTCCCGGCCGAAGGCCGCTCAGTGTGATGATCTCCCGTGCGAGATCGACGATCTTCACCGGCTCGCCCATATCCAGCAGGAAGATCTCTCCGCCCTCGCCGATAGCCCCGGCCTCCAGGGTCAGCTGCGTGGCTTCCGGGATGGTCATGAAGTAGCGCATCATGTCCGGGTGGGTCACGGTAACGGGGCCACCTGAAGCGATTTGCTGTTGAAAGATGGGCACCACGCTTCCGCTGCTGCCGAGCACATTGCCGAAGCGTACCGTCACGAATTGCGTGGTACCTCCGGGGGCGAGCTGTTGGATGTACATCTCGGCCACGCGCTTGGTGCATCCCATGACGCTGGAGGGATTGACGGCCTTGTCCGTCGAGACGAGCACGAACTTCCGGCAACCGTGCGCGAGCGCGGCGTCGGCAACGTGCTTCGTACCGAGGATGTTGTTCTTAACGGCCTCTCCCGGATTCTCCTCCATCAAGGGCACGTGCTTGTGCGCGGCCGCATGGAACACCGCCTCGGGCGATTCGGTCCGGAAGACCCACTCGACGCGTCCGCGATCGCACACGTCGGCGATATAGGGACGGATGTCGGCACTGGGATAATCCCTGCGCAGCTCGTGCTCGATCTCGAAGAGGTTGTTCTCCGCCTGTTCAATGACCACCAACCGTTCGGGTCGAAAGCGGAGAATCTGTCGACAGAGCTCGGAGCCGATCGACCCCCCGGCTCCCGTGACCAGGACTCGCTTTGCCTGCAGATACTCCGCGATCGTGTCGAGATCGAGTTCGACCTCCTCGCGTCCCAACAGATCGCTGATGCGAACCTCCGGCAACTGACTGACGGCGACGTCGCCTCCGATGAGGGCGTCCGGTCCGGGCACCATGCGGTACCGGACGGCAGCGCCCTGGCTCGCCTCCACCACCTTGCGTATCTCTCGTCGATCCGCGCCGGGCAGCGCGATCAGGACCTCGTCGACATCGTGCTCCATGCAGACTTCGCCGACCTGGTCGGTCGTGCCGAGGACGTCGACGCCTTGGATGCGGGCCCGTCGCAAGGCGGGATCGTCGTCCAGAAAGCCGACGACGCGATAGCGCTCGACGGGCATGCGGAGGATATCGCGCAGGATCATCTCTCCCGCGTCGCCGGCGCCGATGATGAGCACGCGGCTGGGACCGCCGGCGGCGACGGGACGAAACTCCTCGCGGTAGAGTCGAACCGCAACGCGCGCGCCACACACCAGGGCGATCGTCAGGCCGAAATCGAGGACGAAGACGAGCTGCGGGCGTACGGAGATGTCATCGGGGAGAACGTCGAAGGTTTCGAGCAGGAACCAGCTAACCAAGAACGTGAACCAGCTCACGTAGCTGGCCCAGAAGACCGAGACCAGATCGCGCAATCCGACGTAGCGCCACCACCCGCGATACAGACGGAACACGCCGAAGACGACGGCCTTGATGCCGATATTCAGGGGTGTGAGCGGGAGCAGATACGCCGTGAACGCCGGGAGGTTGAAGCGAAAGTTATACGCCACGCCGTAGGCCAGGAACCAGCCGCCGGCAAACAGCCCCTGGTAGATCAGAAAAGAGACGAGCACGGGTTTGAACGGCGGCCAACGTCGTCGCCAGCCGTGCGCTACGGGTCTCTCGGTCTGGGCTTGGCTCGTTTGCTCGGACATTGACGCGATGCGGACGGGCCCCTCGTCGAACACGGACTCCTGGAAGAAGCGTGCCCTTCGGTATGGGCAGGGCACTCCCACCCGGCCAAGAGTATATCGACGATGCCCCCGGCATCCTACATGTCTGGAGGGGATTTCGAGGAGGACGAGTTCGATCCCGGCAGGATCCTACAGGGGCGGCCAGCCTTCGCGGTTTGCCACCTGCTCCTTGTCGGCCTCATCCTTGAGCGTGCCTACCGGCGCCTTCAGGGCTTCGATCGCGCCGATCCACGCCTCTTCCTGTGGTCGTTCGTCGGCGGCGAGCTGAAACTGGTTTAGGGCCCGGTTTCGGTCGCCTTCCGTCCACGCCACGTACCCCATGAGGGCTCGAGCGGTCTCACCCGCCTTCGTGCTGTCGACGATTTCTTGCCGAAACTGACGAAGGAACTCGTCGTATTGTGTCTGCGACTCATTCCACATTTCGACGCGGAAGGGATGATTCAGGACGTGGGGATGCTGCATGCATAGCTCACGGATCATCTGTGCGGCCTTATGGTACCGCCTCAGGAGCAGCGCCGCCTGGATGAGACCCACTCGCGGCTCCCACTGATCCGGGTCGAAGGTGTGTGCGATCGAGAAGCTGGTCTTGGCCTCGGTCAGATCCCTCTTTCGAAGCCGGTCTTGGCCTGCCGCCAGCCGGTTTGCATACGAGCTCTCGGCCCAAACCTTGAGCTCCTTGCCTTGGGTATTCGTAACGCGGGTATCCGTTGCCGGCCTTTCCTCGAGCCCGATCTCTGGTACAGGGGCGTAGGGAAGATCTCTGGTCTTTCCGCCCGATGCCAAGATGTCCAGGACTGTCTTGCGGGGCCTGGGAGGCGCTCCCCCATACCCGTAATCCGCCACGGTCCGAATTGTATCAATGCCGCCATAGGTCCCTTGGCGAGATTGCCTGGAGCCCAATATCTCACCGCTTGGAGAAGTGCCTCCCGCGGAGAGCGGACCACCTCGGACTCCTCGGGACCTGAAGTCCCCTGCCCGCAGACCGCCTCTGGCCGATAGTCCTCCCTGGGATCTCTGCTGACGCCGCACTCTCCTGAGGGGGTCCATGCCTCTACCGCGCACGACGCCCGTGCGGAACCGTCCGACGTTGTCGCTCGGCCGATTTGCGCTGAGACCGCCGCGGGAGCCCACGACCAGTTGGGCTTCTGCTGTGAAAGAACCCAAGCCGAGACAGCCCAGCACGGCAATACCTGCTATCAAGGAAGATCCACAGGGCCAACGTGGGATTAGAAACATGACTGTGGAGCTCCAACTCCCTACAGGAAAAACACTTGCCACTCGTCGCCGCACGTCAAGACTCCGGACCCGCTGAGGACACGCGAGCCTCTTTAAGTATATCGGCCTTTCGCCCGTCGGGCAAACAGGCCGACCCCACTTACATTATGATATTCCCGGGAAGCTGGTTCATCTTTTTTTTGCTACCTCACTGACTTCCTGCCATGGCTAGGCGGCGGTGGGACGGTCTGCATCAGGCAACCGCCGAGCCATCGCGGAGGTGGCATTTCCCGGCCTCCGTCGGTAGCATACGCCGAAGGAAAGCACGGTCAAATGCCTATGATTCCACTCTTTGCGCCACACTTGACGGGGAAGGAAGTCGAGTATTTCCGACGTTGTGTGGAGGCGGGCTGGCTGGCCGGCGGCGGTGAGTTCAACCACGCCTTCTCCGAGGCACTCTGCCGGTACCTGGACACCCGACGCGGAGTCCTCTGCAGTAGCGGCACGAGCGCCTTGCACCTGGTCCTCCAGCTCCTCGGCGTCGGACCCGGCGACAGGGTGCTGGTGAGCGATCTCACCTTCGTCGCCACGGCCAATCCCATTCGATACGTAGGTGCCGAGCCCGTCCTCATCGACGCCCATCCGGACCATTGGAATGTGGATGTGGAAGGGATGGCAGCTGAGCTCAAGCGTAGGGCCGACGCCGGTGATCCGCCGGCCGCCGCCGTGCCGGCACACATCCTCGGTCGTGCGTGTCGGCTCGACCCGCTGCATGAGGTCGCTGAGCACTACGGCGTAGCCATCATCGAAGACGCGGCGGAGGCATTCACCGCCACCGTCGATGGTCGCCAAGCAGGGACGTTCGGACTGGCCGGATGCTTCAGCTTCAACGGGAACAAGCAGATTACCACGGGCGGCGGGGGCATGATCGCCACCGACGACGATTCTCTGGCCGAGCGATCCGAGCACTTGATCAACCAGGCCAAGCTGCCCGGTCCGGGCTACATGCATGATGAGGTGGGCTACAACTACCGAATGAGCAATGTGGCGGCGGCCATCGGGCTCGCCCAGTTCGAGAAGCTGCCCGAGATCCTGGAACGCAAGCACCACATCGCCAGGCGGTATCGGTCTTTGGAGGAGTTGGCCGGCATCGCGTTCCCCCGGGAGGAACCGGGCACCGTGTCCTCCGACTGGCTCACCACCGTCCTGATCGACGAGGCGGAGTTCGGTCGGTCGCGCGATGAGGTGATGTCCGCCCTCCGCGAGGCCGGTGTCGAAACCCGCCCGATCTGGTCGCCGCTTCATAAGATGCCGATGTATGCCCGAGCCGAACGGGTCGGGGGTGAGGTTTCCGATCGGTTGGACGCCCAAGGCCTCTCCCTGCCTAGCTTCGCGGGGCTGACCGACGAACAACAGGATTACGTGATCGAGCAGGTGCGCCACCTGCACTGTTCCAAGGGGTGAGGAGGGTGGACCCTTACCTCGGGACGTCGCGCGCGTTTCGCGGTTCGTCCCTTACGGCCGAACCCAGGATTCGTTCATCGCGCCCGTATCTCCGTCGAGCCTGACCCACACGGCCCCGGCGCGCATACTGTGCCCCGGAACGAGCTCTACCGGTTTGCCTTCGCTTGAGGGATCGTAGGCGAATCGATCCGTCTGATTCGGCAGAACGATCCGGAGTCGTACGGCGGCCTGCGTCGGGCTCGCAATTCGGTCCTCCTTCGGTTCCCCCTCGAGAGACACCCGCGGGAGCCTCCCCTCGAACGGCACGACGAGCCAGGCGACCCAGAGGGGCAGTGACCCGGATGTGACGAGCCGCGCCGTCGTCGAGGGTTCCTTACGACCATAGCCGGAGGAATACCAACCAAGGATCGGATCCTCCTCCCCTCGAGCCAGCCGCGCCGTCACCGGGCAACTCGACCAGTAGGCGACGGCGGCTTGGGGTCCCTTATCGGAGGACGCGGTCAGTTGCCCCTCTCTCGGTTCGATCTGCAGATCCGGTGAGAAGTGGAGCCGGAGCTCGGCTTCGTGTGAACCGGAACCGAGCACGCCGTCGAGCACCAGCCAATACTCTCCGCGAACGCTCAGCACGATACGCCGGTGCACCGGCCGACCCGGCAGCCGGCGAAAGCCGTCATGCTCACCTTCGTAGTAGTCGATGCGCTCGGTGGCATGCCAGGCGATCGTCTTGGCGCGCGGCGGGAAGACCCAACGAAAGATCCGGTGCGCATAGGTCTGTGGCCGACCGTCAACGAGGAATCCGTTGTGGGCGCCGCCGCTGCGGAAGTACGTCCGCCACTGCCAGGGGCCGTTGTATGTATACGTTCCGGGATCGACAAGGATGGGCTGTCCGCCGGCCGCGAGCTCGACGTTCAACAAATCCGCATGCGTATGGCTTTCGAAGGGCCCGTTGCGGATCAGGGCATAGTGTGCGTCCCGGTCCCAAGCGCTGCGGGAGATGAAGTATCCGCCGGTTCGGAAGGCCCGACTTGTCGCGTTGGGAGGCGTGGCATGGAGTTGGTTGAATCGTTCGGCGGCCTCGGGGCCGAGCAACCAGATCGTCTCCTCGTCCAGCTTTCCCGCGGCCCAGGCGAAGTCCGGCCGGGCGAACAGGACGGCGCCGGTGCTGAGCATGGGTCGGAAGTCGCCGAGCGGTTGCTCGCTCAGGATGACGGTCCGTCCGTCGTCCCAGTCTCCGAGGGAAGGCATGCTCCCGTCGGGTCTGCGCAGGTGCATCACGAAATCAAACATCCCCTCCAGCCGTTGCCGCACGACGTCCGGCACGGTCACGTCGCACCGATCGCATAGCCGTGTCACCACCAGGAAGAAGTACGCGACGAAACGATGGTAGCTGATCGCGCACTCGAAGCTTGCGCCGTCCGGATAGATCTGGCGGGACGCCTCTTGCCACATCGTCTCCAGGCCGACGTCCCGCCACGCGTCGGCCTCTTTCAGCGTGGGCAAGAGCAGACCCATGATCGCCAGGCCCATGGCATCGCCGAGGAGGTGGTTGTTGGGCATATTGATCTGGGAGTAGTCCAGGTCGCCTAGGATATGCCGCGCCTTGAGGATCATCGTGCCGACGAGCCGGCAGACCAGGTCGTCCGAGACGTGTTCGGAGCGAAGGAAGAACGCCAGCGCGACCCACCAGTTTAGGATCCGGAGGGCATGTTCCAGGTTGCTTCGCCAGTTCACGCCGATCTCGGGAGGGTTCTGATCGAGCCAACTGCGACCCTGTTCGGCCCACGCGGCTGCGAAACGCTCCTCCCCCGTCAGCCAGTAGGCGCGTCCCAACGTGAGCCAGAACTGATGACGGTTCAGCTCCCAGGTGGATTTCACGTCGCCGGGTGCATCGGCATCGTAGAGGTCGAAGCGGTTCCACCGTAGGCGAGGCCAATCTCGACCCGTTTCGGGGGCGAGGTGCCAATTGATTTCTCCGCCGGCGAAGTCGAACGTCCTGCCCATCAGCTCGAAACGGCCCTGCGAGATTGCTTCGGCCGCCTGGATCAGTTCGTGATGTCGATCCGGACATGCGCCGCGTACGGCTTGGACGTAGGCGTCTCGGCGGGCGGGCGTCAGGAAGAACACCTCGTCGAGACGCTCCCGCACGAGTCTTCGGACGTCGTTTGCACCCTCGAGCGACGGCGTGAATAGCGTACAGAGCTCCTCGACGTCGAGCGGCTCGGTTCGGAAGGAGGACTCGATGAGGCCAAAGCGCTTGCGGAGTTCGTAGGCCACGCGCCACGCGGACCTACGCCAGCCCCGCTGACGCATTTCTTGGAGCAGGGCGATCGCCCGCGGCCCCGGGAATTCGGTCTGCATGCATCGCTCCCCCGGCTCAAGAGCCATGACGAAGGAACATCGGTGTTGCGCACGATAGCCGCCGGTGTCGGTCGTGGCAACGCCACACCGGGCAAGAAGGTACTTGACGGTCTTTCGCCGCTACCCGAAGATCGTTGCCCAGAAGAGAGCGTATCGCAGCGGTGGGAGTCTGGCTCGTCTCCCCGCGGGAATGGTATAGGATTCGGTCCGAGAGATAGACCTTAGGCTCAGGCAGCCCGGAGGTCGCCCCGAGAGATAAGCGCAGAAGAAGCGTCCCATGATCGTCCGAAGACTGCTGTGGGTGAACCTGGTTTTCGCGGTGGGCGGTTGCGTGGGCGGCTACGCGCCGGCGTTGGACTCCCCGGACCCCGGCGCCAGAATACGGGCCATACGGCAGGTCGTGGAGAAGGACGATCGGTCGGCCATTCCGCTGTTGGTCGATCGCCTCGAGGACGAAGACGAGGCCGTTCGCTTCTACGCGATTCATGCATTGGAGACGATGACCGGCAAGGATCTGGGGTACGCGTATTACGAATCTCGTCAAGGCCGGCAGGCTGCGGTCGAACGATGGCGCCGATATGTTCGGGACCGGGGCTCGCGTACTGCGAGCAGCCGGGCGGCGGCGTCACACGAGTCTGGGCGGTAACGGGACACGGAAGGCATGGCCGAGACGCCCAAGGAACGTCCGGGTCGCTCCGTGGATTTGGACATCCTCAGCGATCCGAAGAATCTGGCCGTCGTTCGGGCCGCGACGGAGAAGATGGCCCTCCAAGAGGGGTTCGCGCCCAGTGACGTGGACGGCATCGTCTTGGCGCTGGATGAAGCGCTCGCCAACGTGATGAAGCATGGCTACGAGGGGCGCAGGGACTGTCGGATCCGAATCCGGCTCCAGGCCGTGGTCGGAGAGAGCGGAAAGGGTGGCGTGCAGGTCCTTCTCCGGGACTTCGGCAACCAGATCGATCCGACGAGGATCCGAGGGAGGGACTTGGATGATATTCGCCCGGGTGGCCTGGGTGTGCACATCATTCAGACCGTGATGGATCACGTCGAGTACAGTTGCCCCCAGGACGGTGGGATGCAGCTGAAGATGATCAAGTTCGTCAAGGGCTAGAGCGCCGATCGGCGCCGCCGAGGCTTGGAAAGGCAAGAGACGGCATGGCAAGCGCAGGCGACTCTGTGGTGAAGAACGTCGAGCAACGGGACGAGGCCCTCGTGATATCGCTGACCGGGGAGATCGACTACAACCAGTCGCACAAGCTGCTGGAGACGCTCAATCGCGAGGTGGAGAAGCGCCCCAAGCACCTGATCGTCGATCTGGGCGACGTCGAGTACATGGACTCCAGCGGACTCGGCACGCTCGTGAAGGTCTTCCAGCAGGTCAACGGGTACAAGGGAAAGATGTCGTTGGCGGGCATGAACGATCGCGTCCGCAACGCGTTCGAGATCACCCGGTTGGACCAGTTCTTCTCCATTCATGACTCCGTGGATGACGCGATAGGCACATGAGTCCCGCACCGGAAAAAACCAGCAGCTCGTCCGTGGGCCCCGCGAGGCGATTCGTCGAGGGCGTGGGAGAGCGCGCGCTCGCCGCCGGCCGACCGTTGTATGATGCCGTGAGCGTTGTCGGCGGCATGAGCTATCTGCTTACCGATGCCGTCCGCTGGACGCTTCGCGGTCTGTTCAGTCCGAAGTACAAGCTCGGACGTTCCGCCTTGGCCGCCCAGATGATCCGGGTCGGCGTTCGCGCGATCCCCATCATCTGCCTGGTCCAGGTCTTCATCGGGGTGATCCTCGCGCTGTCGATGGCGCCCACCTTGGAGATGTACGGGCAGATGCAGTCGGTGGCCATCATCGTGGCCATTGCCGTCTTTCGGGAGCTCGGTCCGTTGATCTCGGCCATCGTGCTCAGCGGTTTCGCCGGGGCCTCGATCGCGGCTGAGCTCGGCTCGATGGTGGAGGCCGAGGAGATCAAGGCCCTGCGGGCGCATGCCCTCAATCCGATTCACTTCCTCGTCGTGCCGCGATACCTGGCCACGATCCTCATGCTGACCGGGCTCACGGTGATCGCCGACGTGATGGGCGTGACGGGAGGTCTGGTGACCAGCGTGTTCGTGCTCAACGTGGACGCCAACACCTACATCGACTTGACGCAACAGGCGCTAACGCACAAGGACTTCTTCACGGGGCTGATCAAGGCGGCGGTCTTCGGCCTGCTGATCGCCATGCTGGCGTGCTACGAGGGGCTCAACGTGACCGGCGGCGCCGAGGGCGTCGGGCGCGCGACCACCGGCACGGTGGTCAAGAGCATCGTGGCGCTGATCGGGACGGATTGCCTTTTCACGACCGCGTTCTACGTGTACGGGATCTAGTGCCTGGTATCGGACAGCCCAGGGGAGGCAGACGTGTGGACGCACTTGGAGATCGTTGCTCGAGCCGCGGCATTTCTGCCGCGCCGGATGAATCCGGCGGCCCGACGTCGTTCGCCACAAGCGGCTCGGGCATGTCGTTGCGATACGTCTGAAAGTCGGTACGAAGCTGTTCGCAACAATGTCTGAGCAGTCGAGCAGCTTTGCCTTCTGTAGCCCAGCCGCCCTCGGCTGGGACCTTTCCACGGTTCACGGCCGGGCTTGTCACGGCGAAGCGTAGCGAAGCCTGGAGGCGGCCGTGCCACACTGTTCGATCTTTGCTGCAAGCAGCGTAGGACGGAAGGGAGCGCCCGGCCGGGGGTGGCTGGGCAGCATGCAAGGACCCGACCTTTCGACTTGGCCCGACGACGTAGAAAGACGATGCAGGTGCTCTATCGCCCGCCCAGCAGCGACTTCATGATGTACAGGTCCAGCTCCTCGTAGTCGCGGTCCTTGATCATCTGGCTCATCTTCTTGTCGCTCAAGCTTCGAGAGATCTTGAGCAGCTTCATGAAGATCTCGCGGCTGTTGCGAAGGTGCTTGGTGGCGACGGAGGCCTTCTGCGTCCGCATGGCCTTGACGTCCAGGCCCACGAACTCGCCCCGCTTGCCGTAATCGTACGTGTCGAGCAGACGGACCTGATTGAAGGCCCGGCGGAGGTCGACCGAGCCGAAGGACTTGTCCTGATCGAACTTGAGCCCGTTCTGGTCGTTGAGGTGCACCGTCCAGAGCTTGTCGTGCGCGAGGGCGAAGCCCATCTCGTCCGACGGGTCGAGCCCGGCGAGGATGGTGTGCGCGGTCTCGATGTTCACGCCGATCCGGCTGGGGTCATCCGTGAGCATGCCGATGGCGATGGCATGCCCCGTCGTGGGGACGTAGGCCTGATCCATCGGCTCGTTCGGCTTCGGCTCGATGGCGATGTGGACGCCGGGATTGTAGGCGAGCATGTCGTTGAGGGCTTCGACGATGCGGTCGATTGCCCACTTGCTGTCCTTGGCCTCGCGAAGATAGGTGCCCTCGCGGGCGAACCAGAGGACGACGATCCGCGCCTCGAGCGCCTCGTAGATATCCAACATCCGCCGGCTGCGGTCGCGGGCGTAGCGGCGCGTGCTCGCCGAGTTGGCCGTGTACGCGCCGTCGACGGTCTTGGGGTCTTCCCAGAGGCGCGGCGCAACGAACTCCGCCACCAGGCCGTGGTTGTCCAGGGCCTTCTTGACGGACTTGGCCTTCCGGACGATCTGCTTCGGCGAGAGCTTGTCCATGTCGGGCACGGCGTCGTCGTCGTGGAACTGGACGGCGTCGAAGCCGAGCTT
>CAZKCX010000179.1:9814-10848 GCA_964550865.1 uncultured Planctomycetales bacterium | reverse complement strand
CGGCCCGGCTCCGCGGGCGGCGATCCCATCGAGAACTCCCCCGGCCGGATCCGCGCGAAGCGCATGCCGATCTTGTTGACGAAGAGCGGGATTGGGACATCTCGTACGCCCTTCGGCGTCGCCACCTTCACCGGCGACCGCTCGACGCGGGCCCAACCCTTCGCGCCGGCGCGCGGGGCCGCTTTTGTCCTGGCTGGCTTGACGGCCGGGCGTCTCGGGGTGGCCTTCCGTGTCTTCGGTTCCGGCTTCGATGCAGACGAGGGGGTGTCTCCCTTGCGAACCTCCGCCTTCTCCGGCTTCCGCTTGGCCGGGCTCGCCTTTTTCGCCCGGGCCCGGGCCTTGTCCTCACCGCCCTTTTCGGCACGCGCGCCGGAAGCCGCGGCCGGTCGCGTGGCGGCCTTGCGGAATCGGTTGGCCCGGCTCGCCTTTGCCTCGGACGCCGCCGCCCGATTCGAATGGACGCAGGCGAGACCCAGGAGAAGAACGGCCAGGAAGCCGAGATGTCGTGTCCACCGCATCGAGGGTCCCCAATTCTGAAGGCAAACGGACAGCGATTGTACCAGAGACCGCAAACGCGTCGAGGCATGACGGCCGGAGGACGGGACTCCCGGCACGTGCTGCGCGGCGTGATCAGGGCGAGGGGAGAGCCGGTTGTGATGACGAACGTTTCGGGCTCGGCGAGGCCACGCTGCGGTAGTACGCCTCGAGCAGCGCACGATACTCCTCGCTGACCTGCTGCCTTCGGACCTCCAGCAGGCGTTGAACCTCATCGGGATCGCGCCGGTCGATGGCCGATCCGCCGCGGACGTTCCCACCGCGGTCTTTGCCTTGCTGCCAGCGAAGCTCCCCCGGCTGCAGAACGTCGGTTTCGATGATCCGGCGGGCGCGGTCGCGCGACCGGACACGTCTCGGCGGGGGTTGCTCCTTCAGTTGGCGGAACTCCTGGACGAACCGGGAGGCCTGCTCCGGTGTCCAGTCGAGCTCCTCCAGGAGGTTCGGATCGATTTCGCCCCGATGGAACCGCTTCTCGAACT
>CAZKCX010000179.1:0-9804 GCA_964550865.1 uncultured Planctomycetales bacterium | reverse complement strand
CTCGGCGAGCACCTCTTGGGCGCGGACGGTGGCGTCGCGTTGCTTGGACCCTGAAGGCCCGCCGTCAAGCGGGGTGACTTGACCGTCGAGCTGTGCGGGGCGCGATGTCGGATCCGGGGTGGGTGCCTTGTCGTGACGAGGATCGGTGGATGCACCGCCGCCGCTGCGTTCGGCGGAGGCCTTCCCTTTGCCCTTCCTTTTGCTTTCGCCCTCACCTTTGCCCTTGCCTTCCCCGGAGGACTCGCCGCGTTGCTGCCCTTGGCCCTTGCCTTCTCCCTGTGCCTGGGTCGATTGCTGCGCGGATGTGGACGATCCCTTGCCCCCTCCAGGCTCCTCTCCTTTGCATTCGCCCTCGCTACTCGAAGCGGCCTGTCCTTTCTTTTCAGACTGGGAGGCGGCGGATGCGGGTTTCTTCCCCGTGCCGTTGCACTCCTTGCATCCCGCGCCCCGGCAGGACTCGCACGTCGGGTCGGAGGCCTCGACCGGCTGCTCGGCTTCTCGCTCGCCGGCGTCTTGCCGCTTCTGGTCGGGAGCAGCGGCCGAGCCCGCTTCGCCCTGCTCGGACTGTGGCCGGCTTGACGACTCGGCCTGTTGCTCCGCCTGCTCGGCCTCCTTCCGCCCCTGCTCCGCGGCATCGCCGGAAGGAGGCTCTTGCCTGGGCTGATCGCCCTGCTTCGGCTTGTCGGCCTGGCCGGATCGCGCGGTTTGCTCTTGTCCCGGTCGGCTCTGATCTGGCCGCTTGCCACCGGGGCGACTGGTTGCAGGTCGTTCTTGATCGCCCCCCTTCGCCTGACCGGATTCACCGGATGTCGGTCGCGACTTGGCCACCTTGTTCGCGGCGTCCGCCGGACCTTCGCGGACGGCCGTCGGCCGCGTGGACGTCGCCCGAGTGGTCGCATACTTCCGGGCCGCTTGGGTGCTGAGGACCTCTCGACCGTCGGGTGTCTCGACGGCCTTCTCCCCCTGGTCGGACCGGACGGGCGTGCCGTCCTCCCGATCCACGTCCCGACCGTCGGCACGATCGGAATCGCTCTGGGTCTTCGTCGGACGATTCGCGAACGGGGCTTTCCGTCGTGGCCGATCGCCGAGATCGGTCGGCTTCTTCTTCGTCCGATCGGCCTTCCGCGCCGGACGTTCTTGTTCGGCCACGTCAGGGGCCTCTTCTGCAGGCTCCTGTGCCTTCGCCTTCTCCAGGTGCTTCTTGAGGACCTCCAGCTTGTCTCGATTCGCCTCGAGCCACTGCTCGATCTCGTCGCGGGCGGGCGATGACGTGGGCCGGGTGGCGGTGGGCATTGACGAGGGCCTCGCCTGGCGCTCGCCCGCCGGTCGGGTGGTCGCCGAACCGTTCACCTCGGACGGTCCCGTTGCATCCGGCGACGCCACGGCAGACTCGCCAGAAGACGCGTCCGAGGGGCCCTCTTGCTCCTCAGGGCCCGTCGTGGGGCTGGGCGCCTCTGCGGGAGGCGCCTCTTCGGCAGACGCGTCGGACTGTTTTGGCGGTTCGACGACAAAGTGCCGACGTTCACTTCGCGCGATCTGCGGGACGGCGGCGCCGCCGGGCGTGTGCCGATTGTCCTTCGCCGTGATCCACCACGTCACGCGCTCACCGACCTCCGCGCCGAAGGTCGCGACTTCGATCTGCCGTGCAATCGAGACCTCTTGCGTGTTCTCTTGGGGCATCTCAAAGAGCGGGATCGCACCGACGCTCGGGCCGACCTCATAGTCCAAGCGGACGTCGGATAGCCCGAAGTCGTCGTGCGCCGAACACGCCAATGACATTACGCCGCCGGCGGGAAGATGGACGCCGTCATCGGGCTGAACTACTTCGACCCGTGGCGGGGTGTCGGGCCTGGCGCGAACGGTGTAGACGACCGGGTCACGGTTTCGGATGCCTGCCCGATCGCGATAGCGAATCGTGTAGGTGTCGTCCTCTTCCACGCGGAACCCGCCCTCGAATTCGGTGTTCGCCGGCCCTTGCGGCGTTGTGCGAAGGCGCTTGTTGCTCTTGCGAAAGTCGAGCAGGGGAGGCGTTTCCGCCGGGACACTCGTCCGGATGGCCAGCACGACCCGTGTGCCCACGGCGGCGTCGACGTTCCCGCCCTCGTGCTCGACCGGCTCTGCGCCGGTATAGGGCAGCGGCTCGGTGCGGAGGGTCACGCCGGCGATCTCGGGATAGGGCCTGACGCGCAGGAGCCGCAGCGCCGAGGTCGCATCCCCCGCGAAGAACTGGTAGTGCATCGATTCCTGTACGTCTCGCCCGGATTTGACGGCCCGCCATCGTTCTCGTTCTCGCGGATCCACCGTTTGCACCGTCGGTGGCGGAGAAAGGGCCAAACGATGGTCGGGAAGCCACGATTGCCCGCCGTCCAGACTGAAGCGTACGTGTGCCGTTTCCGGTTCGCGACCGGAGATGCGAGCCACGAAGCGAACCGGATCGCCGACGAGCACCTCCGCATTCGGGTCCGGTTGCTCCATGGCGATTTGGGTTCGCGTCGGGGGAGGGAGCTCGACGCCGAGGGCCCGCCACACGGACGGCCACACGGGCTTCGGCGCGAACGCCGCATAGAGCAGGAAGGCCCCTGCCGTGGCGACCGCCACCAGCCCGGCCTGGCGGGCCGCACGCTTGTCGAGGGCACGCCACAGATCCGTGACGAGGAGATCCCCGGCCGCCCGGGCGGCCAAGGCCGAGCGGAGCGAGCCCGGCAAGGAATCCCGCCGCGACAGCTGCAACGCCGAGATGAGCGAGTTGTGGAACTCCGGATGCCGATTCTCGATCTGCTTCGCCGCGAACAGGTCGCTGATGTGTCGAACGCTCGGCAGCACGATGAGTCGGACAAACAGAATCGCCGCGCCGGTGAGGTACACCCAGCGGGCGATCCGCCGTGTCCCCTGGGCGAGCCCGCCGTCGGCGATGTGGTCCGCCAGGATGATGACTGAAAGAAACGCGATGGTGTAGGCCAGAAGGGAAAGTAGCGCGGCGACGGCCCCCAGCAGCTTGATGCGACGCTTGGTCTCGTCGATCCGCTCGGCGACGAAGTCGGCGTTGGGGTTGTGCTCAAGGGTGGTCATCCGCTCCGTCCTGTCACTGGCCCCTCCCCTACTATCTTACGTAGCGACGGGTCCGGCGACCATGAGCACTCCGGATTTCGCCCTGGGGCTCGATCACGGCAAGAAGGCCGCTTCAGGGCAGATCATGGGCAAGATGCCATGCTACGGTAGCGAACGCGTCCGCTTCGCCCTTCGAGAAGCTCACGGTCTTGCTCCGGCAAACCCACGCAGGATGAATCATGGGCAAGATGCCATGCTACGGTGGGCACTGCCGACACGGGAGTAGCACCCAAGGGTCTACCGATCGCTGGTCAGGTAGAGGTCGGATTGGATGACGCCGGCGGAGAACTCGGCGATGCGGAAGTACCACGCCCGTTCGGCCAGCATCTCGGCGTACGATTCCCGAAACGCTTTCGTCTCGGCGGCAAGCTCCTCGTCGGACATGCCGAAACGGAGCCGATAGGCCGGGCGCTCGGGCGTCGAGACGAAGAAGAAGTACTTCGGATTGTCGAGCGACTCGTGGAAGGTGAACTTGAGCTTCGTGATGCCGCCCTCGTCGGCCTCTAGAACGGTCGTATCGAACAGCTCTCCCTCGACCAGGCTGCCAGCCTTCAGCGGCTTGCCCGGACGCATCCCGTCGAGGAGCATTTGTCCGCTCAGGCCGGAGAAGTAGCCGGGCGATTCCGTCGAGACGACGAGCTCGTGCTCCCCGACGCGCTCGACCGTGCTCGGCTGCGTCATCATCAGCGGATGCGGCGCGAACGTCAGCACCTGTCCGGTGACGTCCGGTTCGCCCCAGAGGTCCCGCAACGGCACGGGCGCGTAGATCGCGCAGATCGGCAGGTTGATGAAGAACAGCGTACTGCCCGGCGGCGGGGCGTCCGTGGTGTAGGTGATGTCTTCGTAGATGAGCTGCTCGGAGCGGACGATGGCCCGCCAGATGACACGGTAGACCCCGAGCGACCAGAGCGTCGCCAGGATCACGAGGACCGTCACGATCTTCCGCCACACGCCCGGCACCCGCGACAGGCTGACGGTGGCCATGATCGCATACGCGCCGAACGGCAGCAGGCTGAAATGCGGGGTGATGAAGACGGGCAGCACGGGCAGGTAGCCCACGACCAGCCAGACAGGCCAGATCCACCGATCCTTCCGATGCTTCGACGCCCAGACGTACCAGGCCGTCACGAGCCCCACCATGACGACCATGAAGGCATGGACGCCGATGACCTCGCCGGAGAATCCGCCGTAGGTGGCGATGCCGAGGAACATCGGCGTATAGAAGGCCGTCGCGAAGAGCATCTGGAGCAGCTTGCTGAGCGCCCAGGGGACGTACGCCAATCCGGACGGCGAGCTGAAGTAGATGCTCGGCACGTCCATGTTCGGGAAGACCATCAGCCGCCAGTAGACATAGACCAGGGCGACCACGCCGACGACGGCGTGCACGGGGATCCGCCGAAGCAGATGTCGCCATCCGCCGAAGGCCCAGTCCATCACGACGATCACCACCGGAAAGACGATGGCCGACTCCCGGGCGAACAGCCCCACCGCCCATAGCGCCAGGCACAACGCAAGCAGGCCGATCCGCAGCGGGCCGAGCGTGACCGTCGAGCCGATCGACGCGCGTGCGTACATGTACAGCGCGGCCACGAAGAAGAACGCGCTGACCTGGGCGTTTCGCGCCGCCACCCAGCTGATCGCGAAGACCGAATGCGGGTTCAGGATGAACAAGGAGCCGGCCAAGAGCGCCCATCGCCACGCGCTACCGGCCCAGACGGCCAAACGGTACACGAAGTATGCGGTGGCCACATGCCAGACGAGCGAGCAGAGATGAATGCCGACCGGGCTGGCGCCGGTGATCAGGTACTCCAGCTTCATGAAGAACATCGCGGTGGCGCGGGCATACCGCCACCGAAGCGGCTGGGTCTGCCACCACATGTTGTTCAGCCGGCCGGGCAGGTCGAATGTGGCCGATTCGATCAGGTCATGAAAGCCCCAACCGTATTCTCGAAGCGTCGTGCGATGCCAGTAGTCGTCGAAGAACAGCCCGTCCCACAGCGATGCCCCCTGCGCGAGGAGGACCACCGCCGCGAGGCAGGCCAACGCCTTGGCGTGCGGTCGGTCCGCGGGAGGAGCGATGGACGGCTCGGGGTGGTGTTCTGCGGAAGAGGACATCCGAATCACTCGATGTAGCCCAGGTCTCGAAGATGCTGCTCGACGCGCTGCTGATCCTCGGCATCCACGTTCATGACCTCCGGCGTGACCTCGCCCTCGGCGGGTCGGAGGCTGTTGGCCAGTTCCCGCAGCTCGGCGCATCGCTGCGGATCCGAGGCGGCGAGATTCTGCTGCTCGGCCGGGTCGATCCGCAGATCGTAGAGCTCCTCGGGCATGTCCGGGTTCTCCGGTCCGTAGGTATACTTGTACTCCTCGGTTCGGACGCCGCGGAGTTCGAGGTCGGCCGGCGCGCCCGTCAGGGAGAGATAGGCCGGCCGCGGCTCCCAGGACCCGCCCGTGATCAGCGGCCGGAACGAGCGCCCGTCGATATCGCCAATCGCCTCGCCGTTGATCCCGAGCAGATCCAGCACGGTCGGCAGGATATCCGGCTGGCGGACCATCCGGTCATGAACGCGGCCCGCCGGCAGATGATCTCGCCAGCGAATCACGAGCGGAATCTTCACCAGGTAGTCGTAGACATGGATGATGTGACCGTCTTCCCGATTCTGCTTGTACGAGTTGATCCACATCCGCATGTGCATGTCGAGGAGCTGCTCGTCGCCCATGCCCTGGACGAAGCGCTCGACTTTTCCCTTGCTCCGATCGGCGTTGAGCAGTCCGCGTCGCTTGAGCATCTCCGTGAGCTTGAGCGGCTTGCCGAGCGAGAGCAGGTCGTGGATGTAGACCATCGGCAAGAGGCGGACAAGCCGCAGGCGATCGCGGAGTCGTGTCCACCACGTGTACTTGAGGCGGTCCTTGTGGTCGCGGAGGCGAACCTGGCGCATCATCGGCGTGCACTGTCCGTAGAGCTGCTGGAGCACGCTCGGTCCGGCCCACTTGGCGATCTCGAAGGGGACCATCCCCTCGGCGTTGTCGACGTCGAGCAGATCACAAGAATACGGCACGGCCGTGCCCGGCTGATACTGCTCTTCCGGCCGCTTCTCGCCGTGGTCGCTGGTCAGGAGGATCATGGCGTCATCGCCTGCCGCGGCGAAGACCCGTTCGAGCTGGTGATCCAGGCTCGAGACCGCCTGCTCGTAGTCGTCGCGGCCGGCCTCCGGGGTTTGAAAGCCGGGTAGGATCTGCCGCTCCGGGTGCAGCTCCCAAAGGTGCAGCATGAGGAACCACGGCGACGTGTACTGCCCGGTCCGAAGCCGCTCGACGAACTGGTCTCCCCAGGCCGTATGGAGGTAATCGCACGGCGCGCGATACTCATAGCGCTCGAAGCCGCGGTCGAGACCCATCTCCGGGAGGAGGGGACCGCTGGTCTCGGCGTAGGTATGATAGCCCCTTGCGGCGAGGACCTCGGTCAACATGGGGATCTGCGCCCCGAGGCGATAGCCCCAGACCAAGTGAACGCCGTGCCGGGGGCTGTACAGTCCCGTCAACAGCGTGGAGAAGCTCGGGGTGGTACAGCTCTTCTCCGTGATCGTCGTGGGAAAACTCACCCCCTCCGCGGCGAGACGATCGACATTCGGCGTCTGAACGGTGCGTCCGTCACCGAGCCATCGATCGCTTCGGCCGCAATCGATCACCACGAGCAGGATGTTGGGTGGTTTGTCGCTCATCGTAGACCCTTTGCGGC
The DNA here is from genome assembly GCA_964550865.1 of uncultured Planctomycetales bacterium. Taxonomy (GTDB): domain Bacteria; phylum Planctomycetota; class Phycisphaerae; order UBA1845; family JAFGLZ01; genus JAFGLZ01. The sequence goes on along the minus strand of CAZKCX010000179.1, from coordinate 2,957 downwards.
CATCATACGGCGCACGGCCAGCCGTTGCGCGTCTTGCCGTGCCTTGACGTCGGCGTACCAGGCCGCGGTACGGCGGAGGCCCTCTTCGAGGTCGATCTCCGGCGCCCAGCCGAGGTCGCGCCGCGTCAAGCTCGCGTCGACGACCTGGTCGGCCGCCATGAGCCGCACGATCAATCGCCCCACTTGCGGCTCGCAGCCGGGGATCTTCGCGAGCATGTCGAGCAGCAAGGCAAACCGGTAGGCCTGATCGGCGCGAACATGCATTTCCGTGCGTGGCAGTCCCACCGCGTCGGCCATCCCGTCGACGAACCGTTTCTGCGTCACGTGCTCATCGCTGGCGACGTCGTAGATCTTGCCCGCAACGGAATCGGCTATCCCCGCCCGCATCACGGCGCGGGCGGCGTCGTCGATGTAGCACGTGGCGATCCGGTTCCGGCCGTCGCCGATGAGGAAAAGGCGGCCTCGCTTCAGCCGCGGGACGAAGTCCGTCAGCAAGGCACGATTGCCCGCACCATAGCAGAAACCGAGCCGGACCGTAGTCCAGGGCAGCCCGGCCCGCTCGCATTCGCGTTGGACGATCTGTTCGGCCTCGAGCTTGGCACGACCGTAGAAGTTGTAGGGGCGTGGGCCCGTGGGTGTCCGGTCGGCCCGGACGCCTTCGCTGTCCCCCGCCGCCTCCGGTGCATAGACGGATGCGGAGGAGACGTTCACGAAGCGCGACGCCTCCTTTCGGACGGCGGCATCCACCAGCCTCCGCGTCCCCTCGACCGTGGTCGCCTGGAAGTCCCTCCATCGCCCGCGGAGCTCGACCTTGGCCGCCGCGTGGTAGATGATGTCCCCCGGCCGGATCAGCTCGTCACAACCGCCCGGACTTGTCAGATCGCCGCGGACGGGCTCGGCTCCCATTCGGCGGATTCTCTCGTCGTCCCTCGGCTTGCGGACCAGCACGCGCACCGTGTCGAACCGTCGGACCAACTGGCGAATCATCGCGCCGCCGAGGAACCCCGTCCCCCCGGTGATGGTCGCACCACGCGCCCCATTCGACGTAGAGGATGACGACGGCTTGGACCGGAGACTGTTGGGATGGAAATCGCGCATGGCCCCTCTCTTGCAGGACGGCAGGCAGCGAGATTGACTCAGCGAGGGGCGATCCTTGGAAGACAACGACGGCGGCCTACCAGCGGACGATGAAGCCCGCGCACATCCACTTGCTCGACTCGACCGAGTTCACCAGCACGAGTTGACCGGGCTTGATCTCACCGGACCGGACCATCTCATCGAAGTGAAGCAAGATGGAAGCGCCCCCGCAGTAGCCGGTGTGCTGGGCGCGGAACTTCATCTGCTCTCGGGTCGTGCCGAAGTGCTCCATGAACATCCCGATGTTGTCTTCGTAGAGCTGCCGGGTGGGGATCGAGCCCACATGATGATCGATGTTCTTGGGGTCGAAACCGTTCAGCTCCGACAATCGTTTGCTGCCTTCCATCAGACGACGCCCGGCGTTTCGCGTCACACAAGAGAAGTCCTGGTCCAGGTGATGTCGCCCTTCCGCATAGATATCCATCGCCTGCTTCTCGTACTCCACGAGATCGGCCGCGCCGGCGCCGGCCGTCATGGCCGGCGGCAGCTTGCCTCCGACGGATTCCACGTGGGTGGCGAGCAATTCGTGCGGCACCGGTCCATCCTTTGGCGGATCGTCCACGCGCTTCAGCACCACCGCCCCGCTCCCGTCGGCCAGGATGTAGCGCAACGCCGCCTGCGCCTTGGTCATCTTCTCCTGGTTGAAGTAGGTGTTTCGCAGATAGACGCTGGAGAGCTGGGAATAGGCCACGAGCGCCGTCTTGTATCGTCCGAGGCGAAGGCTATCGAAGGCGATCTGCATGCACTTGCCGACCCCCGCGCAGTTCGAATGGACCTCCATCTCGGCGCAGCACTCGATCCCGAGGTTCTCCTGAAGGTACGTCGAGCTGGGCGGTGTCGAGTAGTCGTAGGACGGACTGGACATCAGCAGCAGGTCGATCTCGTCGGGACGCATCTCGGCCATATCGAGGGCCCGGCGTGCCGACTCTTCCGCCAATGTGGTGAAGGTATGTGTCAGATTCCGTGTCTTCGGGTCGATGGCGAAATGCCGCGACTCGATCCCCGAGTCGCCGAGCATCGCGCCCCCACCGGCCTTGATAAAGGACTGGACCCGCCTCGGGGCCTTGTCCAACTCACCGAGGATCTCGTCAATCTTGTCGTTCGGAACCGGGTCACCCGGCAGGAACGACCCGGTGCCCACGACGGATACAGGTTTGATCTCTTGGCTCACGACCAACCCCAGCCTTCTCAAAAGAAGTGATCACTAACTTAGCTCAGACCCCAACACCCGCTTTTCCCCTCGCATGGGGCTCGTGGCCAAGCCGAGAGCGAAAGGAAGTTCATTATCGCTACGGTTTTCCAACAATGTCAACCCAACAGCAACAGCCCGGCCAGGATCGGCCCGGGTTGACTCCTGAAGTGCCACTTGGAAGCGGGACCCCTCCAAGACCAGCTATGGGGCAGCGGTCACGCGCTCAAACCTAATATGTAAAGATGTGTAAACGCCATGTCAACCCCTTCGCTAATAACTTGTGAAATCGAGAAGGGGTCTCGGGGTTGCTGCGCGTGCCCGCTTGCGATGTCGCATGCAGTTCGCTCTTCGGCTCCCACGTGGTACCACGTCCCAGACCGTATGGCTTCGGTGACTTCCTTATCGGCACATCGTCCGGGGCAAAACGCCAATTTCTGCCAAGAAGCCCTCGCTTTGGCGGGACCGGACGCCCTGTCGGGATGCCCCGTGATCATGGAGTTGGAAGCATCGCCGAGCAGACAACCCGATCATTCGACGAATGCCAGGACACACGGACGCGATGGCGACCCCGTATCGGGTGTGACATTTCTTTCTGGCACTATGCCGCGAGCGCCCGCTGTAGGTCCCA
>CAZKCX010000178.1:0-10919 GCA_964550865.1 uncultured Planctomycetales bacterium | reverse complement strand
AATCCATCGGCGTGACGGAGCACCGCGAGGCGGGGACGGCCTACCGGGAGCTGGCCGAGATCTACGAGGAACAGGGCAAGCTCGACAAGGCGCTCGCCATGCTGCAGAAGGCCGAGGAGATACTGGCGGCAAGGAAGTCGTACGCCCAGCAGGCGAACTGCCTGGCGAGGATCGCCCGACTTTACGACAAGCGGGGCGAGGGCGAGGAGGCCGTCGACACCATGAGCCTCGCCGTCGAGATGCTACGCGACCTCAATCATCCCCAGCTCGCCCGGTATCAGAAGGAACTGGCCGAGCTGAAGTCCAAAGAGAAGAGGTAGCCCCGCGGATTCCGTTACGGCTCGGCGCCGCGCGGCGTGCCCCGCCGCCCTGCTCACCCCTGCAGGTGGAGGCCCAGGAACGATCGCAACGTCGCGCCCCAGTACACGACGACGACGGCCATCGCCAACCAGAGCCCGATCGTCAAGAGGAACGGTTTGTCTCGGGTCAGGATCTCCGTCGGGCCCGAGACGCGTCCCGAGGCGATGAGCATCTCGAAACGGAACACCGCGTAGACAACCAGGGGCAGCGTCAGGATGAGGTAGCGCTTCTCGAACGGCGGCTGATAGGCGGGTGTTCGGTCCATCACATAGAGCATGAAGGTTACGATGGCGATGCCCGCCGTCACGCTCGTCAGGTGGGTGAGGAGCTCCGGGCTATAGCCCGCCAGAGTCTTGCGATGCTTGGATGCCTCGAGGATGTTGCCCCCCAGCAGCGCGAGCTCCGATTGACGCTTGCCGAATCCCAGGAACATGCACAGCGTGAAGGTGCAGACGATCAACCAGGGAGACGTGCCCGCACCGATGGCCACGCCGCCCGCAACGGCCCGCAAGACGAAGCCCAACGCGATGACGATCACGTCCACGATGACTCGCTGCTTGAGCCAGTACGTGTACAGCACGTTCATCACGAGGTAGCTGGCGAGGATCACGGCAAAGCCGGGCGGAAGGAAGAGGCAAACCACCACAGCGCCCGCGAATAGAAAGGCGGCGAACACGCTCGCGCTTCGCAGCGATATCGCCCCACTCGCAATGGGGCGATTGCGCTTCGTCGGATGGAGCCGATCCTGCTCGCGGTCACGGATGTCGTTGATGATGTAGACGGTGCTGGCGGCCAGGCAGAAGGCGACGAACGCCAGGCCGCTGAGGATCTCCGCCTCGACCTCGGCCGCGCGGCCGCTGAAGACAAGGCCCGCCAGGACAAAGACGTTCTTGACCCACTCGGTGGGCCGCATGAGCCGGATATACTTGCCCATCTACCGCGTTCCCTCGGGTCCGAGATCTCGAGGAACCTCTTCGGTGCTCCCCCGCACGAGAGGCCGTCGAAATCATAGCAGATCGGTTACGGATCGTCTCGGAATTGCCCGACCGTTTCGGCCTTGTGCTGGGCCAGGGCGGTTCGCCTTGGCTACGTGGCCGGCGAGACGAGGCCGTGGCCGCCACGGGTGGGTGCAACCGGCCGACGGCCCTCGCCGAGGTTCAACCGCTCGCGGAGGAGCACCAGCAGCGTGCGAACGATTGTCGAACCGACGTGCATCTTGGTTTCGCCGATCTTCTGATCGTATCGCAGAACGATCGGGATCTCACCGAACACCGCGCCCTGCTTATCGAGTCGGAGCAGGATCCCCACCATGCACGCGAATCCCTCGCGAGCGAACATGCGGTCCCCCTGCGACGCGAGGGCCCTCTGCAAGAACCCGGCCCGATAGGCCCGGTAGCCACACGAGTAGTCACGAACGCCTTGGATCGGATAGACCGTGCGGAACAAGAGCGACATGCCGTGGGACAGCACCCGCCGCGAGAAGGGAACGCCTCGGATGACGGCCCCCGAACGGTACCGCGAAGCGATGACGACGTCTCGGCCCTCCTGGATGTCCCGAAGCATACGTTGAAGCTGTCCCGGGAGGTGCGTGTTGTCCGCGTCCATGCAGACGATGACGTCTTCGGGTCGCGCCTGATCGGCCGCCGCGACCATCCCGCGCATGAACGTCTCGGCCAAACCGCGATTGGTCTCGTTGCGGAGGACCTCGACCTGCAGGTCGGCACCGATCCGCCGCGCGACTTCCGGCGTGCCATCCGTCGAGCCGTCATCCACGACCACGAACCGCATCTCCAGGTTGTACGTGTCGGCAACCAGTTGACGACATCCCTCGAAGAGGCCAGGAAGGTTGTCCGCTTCGTTGTAGGCCGGCAGGACCATCCATACGCGCATGATCACGTCCTCTCGTCAAACCTCGCGAGGCCTTGGCCGGCTCCCGTCGACGGAAAGGGCCGTTGCAGGGGGACACGGCGCGGCAGACCCTATGGTTCTTATCGGTCCCGGGGGATGGCAGATTAGCTATCACCCGCAGGGGAAGCCTGGTTTCGGCGCTTATCGGACGTTATCCCGCGGCTGACGGCCTCGGCGCGCGAGGTTGCCGCCGGCGGCACACGGAAGAGGTAGGCGTGGGCCTTGATGAAATGCCCCTCCGTCAGGAGTGTGTAGTCTTCGCGCAATGCGTCCAGGAACCCTTCGTGGCCGGTGAGGTGGACCTCGACATACCAGAAATGGCTTGCCCTTCTGTCCCGTAGGTGTTGGCGAAGTTTCGGCAGGTGCTCCACCGCCCCCGTCGTCATGGCGACGCGCCGGTCCGATCCGAAGCGTCGGAAGTAGTAGTCGATCTGCTCGGGAAACCAAGCACATGCGAAGACGGGCGCGTTCGGGGCTTGCGGGTCGTGCTGAAGGACGAATCGCACCGCTTCGCGGACCTGTGTCTTCCCGGGCGTGCCGTAGTACTCTTGGACGAAGAGCAGGTCACCCAGCGTCGCGGTGCTCAGGGCGATCGCAAGGCCTGTCTGGGCGAGCGGCCGGATCGGCATCTTGGCAATTGACCGCGCGACCAGCAGGTAGAGCGGCGGCAGGCAGATCAGCATGTTGCGGTTCGTGTAGATCGGCGTGCCGACGTACGAGTAGGCCGTGACGGCGGCCACGGGCACGACGATCCACAGGGCAAGCCCGAGTTCGGTCCGGTCGTGGCCGTCGCGGATCGTGCGGTATGCGAGGTAGCCCAGGAGGGCGAGCGCGACGAGCGACTGCCCCGTCGATCGGTTGAACTGGTAGGCGAAGCTCCGCGCGAGTTGGTCGATGCCCGGCGGTGCCAGGTAGTACGTCGCGCCTTGCGCGCCGGCGATGAAGCGAGGCAGCCAGGGCAAGAAGAGCAACAGGATGCACGCATGGGCGATCGCAAACCGAACCAACAGGCGTCGATCGCGCATCGCGACGACGGCCATGACGACGCCCGAGAGACCGACGAGGATGACCGCCAAGGGGTGAAGATAGAGGGCGACCGTGGAGGCCGCCACGTAGCCCGCCACCGAAGAGCGCCGCTCGTCGCGAATCATGCCGCACCATGTGTATCCCATCAGGATGACGGCGGGGATGAACATGGCGTACGATCGCGCCTCCTGGCTGAAGTAGATCGGGGTTCGGGCGACGGCCACGAGCGCGGCGGCGATGAGTCCCTCCCGCCGTCCGAAGAGCCGCCAACCCAACAGGAAGATGACCGGGGGCCAGAGCGCGCCCGTCAGGGCCGACGGCAGCCGCAGGCTGGTTTCGGAATCGCCGAATGCCTTCTGCCAGTAGTGGAGGAAGACGGGGTAGGCAGGGGGGTAGACATCGTACTGCAATCCCTTGGTGATGACATCGCCGAGGCGCTCATAGTGGCTCTGATGCCAACTGTACAGCTCGTCGCTGTAGAGGGACTGCGCGTCGAGACCGTAGAGCCGCAGCCCCAGGCCGAGCAGCGTGATGAAGCCCAGGATGATCCAATGCCATCGGGTCATGCGGGGACGTCCCTGGATTGTCCTATCGGCACGGATCCTGCCCATGCGCCAGGCGACCGCCGCGGAAGGCCCATCCGGAATCCGACGGGAAAGCCCCGACCTCAGCGCTTTCACGCCAGACCACGCGCGGTCGGGAAGATCGGCCGCGGCGCGCGAGGGGTTTCCTTCCTTTGCGGGGATGCTCAGCTCATCATGCTTTCGGCCAGAGAAAGCTGCTCGGGGAGCTCGTTGATGACCTCGGCTACCTGATCGGAGTTCAAACCGACGCTGACAAGGTGTGCGGGCTCGAGGGCGGTCGAGCGGGCGGTGAGGTGGAAGCCGATCTTCGAACGACAGCAGAGGATGTCGGCGAGCTGCACAATGCGAACCAGTGTGCTGTGCTCTTCCGACACGGCGTCGGGTTGGTGATGGTATCCCATGACGGCACGGAGGTGCCGCGGGAACTTCCACTTGGCGCCCAGCCCCGCGCCAAAGGCCTGGTGATCCGCGCCGATGATGTCGTTCTCGACGGTGCAGTAGTCGTCTTCGGTCCGGACCACGTGGTTGATCACCTCGGTGAGCTTATCGGGGAAGGCCTGACGAATGGCCATGATGCCCAGATCGTGGATGAGACCCGCCAGGAAGATGTCGTCTCCGCCCTGCTTGTGAATCTGTTTGTGGAGCAGACGGCTCGCCACGCCCACGGCCAGGGAGTGGGTCCAGAGATCCTTGGCCGTGATTTCCTTCGTGATCTGCTTGCCCTTGAACAGCCGCGTGATCGAGGCGGCGATGGCGATGTTCTTGACGGCCGACAGCCCCAGCAGGACGATCGCTCGATCAATGTCGCCAATCTGACCGGGCAGCCCATAGAACGCCGAGTTGACGACCTTGAGGATCTTTGCCGATAGGGCGGGATCGTTCTTGATGATCTCATGCAGGTCGCGCGCCGTGCTCTTGGGATTCTCGACGGTCTCAATGATGCGGACCGTGATCTCAGGCAGCGTAGCGATCTCGCCCAGCCCGGAGAGGGCTTTGTTGACGAGGTTCTCCGTTTCGGTTGCGGCCGGCATAGTATAGTCCTTGATGAATCCCCAATATCGGCGCTCAGGCCCCTCGGGCAGCCTGACTGTGCGTTAGTTCGTCCACTTCAGGTTTTGGCTTTAGCTAATAGGGGTGGTCACTCGGTTCGTGGGAGGCCTTCCGGATCGCCCCCATGGAGTCGCGCTGACGCCTCGCGTCTGACGCCACGGACTTCGTGGGTCCGCCGGTCCGATCCGGTGGCGATCGGTTTGTTCTCAAGTCTATGGTGGGCAATATGAAACCGAAGCCCGCCCCCAAGGCTACGCACCTCGGTGACAGGCTCCAGGTGGTGCTGGCTTGGATGTCGCCCCTCCGCCGTCCGGAGGGACCTACCGATGGCCGTGCGGTCGCGCCGGTCGAGTCGTCGCCACTTGTTCCTCCGAGGCCGCCGTGGTCGGCGTGGCCGCCCCGGCAGCTAGGATCGCGTTGTTGAGGAGCCCTGTGAGGTCGCCGACCTCGATACGGAGCGCGACCTGCCGTTCCTGCTCCAACGTGTACGCCAAGACGGGTTGGACCTCGGAGAACGGCAACGGCGGCAGTCCCCACATCGCACGCAGATCGTTCAGGACCCGCTCCGGATGGATCAGCACGATCTTGCTCGCCGAAGGGGGGATGGATCCGACGACCGGACGCCCCAGCGCCGACCGTGTGACGATACGGGCCTGCTTCCGCGCGGTCAGCACGTCCTCCAACATGCTCTTCTTCATCGAGACCAGAAAGACATCGTCGACCCGCGCCAGCGACATGGACAACGCCTCGGACTCCGCGGGCACGGTGTAGGTGCTAACGGGCACGCCGACAATCTCGCCGCGAATCACGCGGACCTTGGGCGGCGTGGGCAGGGCCTCCTGGACACGGCGGCCGAAGTCGTCGGGCTGAAACATCCGCATGACCAGGACGACATTGGCGGCGGGCGAGGAGGATGCCTGTGTCCCTCCCAACGGGCTGATCGTGGGGAGGATCACCGCGAGACTCCGGCAATTGGCCAGCACGTCGTCCCCCAAGGCGAGCCCCGTGATCGATTCGATCCGCAGGATGACGTTGGAGATCTCCTCCGGATTCGGGTCCCCCATGAGCCGACGGAGCCGAGCGAGCTGACCCAGGAAGGTCCAGATCATGTCCGCCTTGTCTCGCCCTTCACCGACCGACATCAAGGCGGAGACGGCCGCTCCCGTCGGGACGAACTCCAGCAGCGACCGGTCGGCCGGCGGCGTGCGGAGCATCGTGTAAAACGGGTTCGGGCCCTCGCCGAACATGAGGCTCAGCTCGATGACGAGGCCGTTATCGAGTAGGGCCACGCGGGCCATGCCGCGCTCGATGGCATCGAGCGCCAGCAGCCGGCGGCTCGCCTCGAGTCGGTTGCGGTCGCTCGGGCGCATCGCCTGCTGAACGCGGGCCAAGATCCGCGGGACGTCGGCGTACACGAGCAGGGCACTGTCCATTCGCCGGGCGGCGGCCTGCCGTCGGAACTCCGGCAGCGTGGACAGGCTCGGGGTGTCGAGGCCCCCTTTCCAGCGGTCAATCGCCTGGCAGACCAGGTCGTGATCCTTGCCGAGGAGCATCACGCCGCCCAGCCCCGGCTTGCGTGGTAGGTTCGCGAAGGTCAATTGCCCCGTGTCACCGTCGGGGATCGCCCAGAGCTTCACGCCCCGATGCGAGCCGTCGGCCTCACCGGCCGACTGGGCCATCAAGGCCAGCACCCCGCGCGAGGCCACGCTCTTGCCCGGATGCAGTGAGAGCAGGAACTTCGCATCCGTGCGCCCGGGCAGCTCCTCGAGCGAGACGATCCCGAGCGCGAGCGAATCGATTTGGTTGATGTCCTCTCGCAGGGCCTCCGTGAAGGTCGCGCGAAGCTTGCGAAGATCTTGTTCGAGCCCGAACCGCGCCAACAGCCGCTGCAGTCCCGCGACGTCCACACCGCGAAGAGAAGCCGCGAAGCGCTCCGCCTGAAGACCGGGACGGACCAGCTCAACGTAGAGCGCGGTATCCGCCGGCAGCAGGGCGGCGGGGTCGCCCGCGGAAATGGCGGCCAATCGGCGCTTGGCCCGTTCCAGCACGACGGCCTGGTCTTGGAACCGATCGACGATCTGCTCGTATTGCTTCCGGGCTTCCTCGGTCCTTCCCAGCCGCTCCAGGCAGGCCCCCAAGCGGACGTGCGCCTCGGCCAGGATGTCCGGCCTCGACTCCGCCATCGCGATTACCTCGCGGTAGGTTTGCACGGCGGTGTCGGGCTGACGGAGCGTCTGCTCTTGGTGGAGGCCTTCCTTTAGGAGGCTTTCGAGGCTCCTCGTCTGGGCGAAGAGGCTGCCGGCCAGGGCGAGTCCGAAACCGACGGCACCCGGCAGTCGACGGGGGATCAGGTCTTTCGGATGGTTGCGTTGTTGCATGCGCGTTTCCACACGATACCGGCTCGACACGACGGGCCAGATCGCAACGGCCGATGCTCCAGTCAACTCAGTATACGCAGTCAGTGCCCTTGGGTTGTCTCGATGGCGCCCGATCTTGTCGGAAGTTGTCTAACGCTCGCGTGCTTGCCAGCCGCGGTGCGCGCGACTACATATCGAGGCGGAGAATCCGTAGCGGTAGCACCCCTTATGCGGCAGAGGGAGGAGACGACGATGCGGATCGTACACCTGGCGCTTCTGGCCTCGGCGGTGTGCATAGCAGCTGTCTGGACGAACGCGGCACGAGCCGGAGATGCGGTGGGCGTTTCGTGGGCCGAAGGGCTCGTCGACGACGGTGGGGGGCTTTGGCGGGGGCGGGCAATCATCCACGTTGCGAATCGGACCGCGCGACGCCTGGAAGGCGAGGTCCTTCGCCTGGTCGTGGGCGCCGGGCCGCGCGAGCTGAATCTCGCCGGCCGGCGCGCGGAATCGCTTCGCGTCTGTGACCGTCTCGGTAGGGAGCTGCTCTTCGAGATCACCGACGCCCACGGCCTCAGCAAACAAGAGGGGGCCCTGGCCGACGGCGATCGTTTGGCCTTCTGCGTCGACCTCGGCCCGAAGGAGCACCAGGCGAAAGACACGCCGCCGGCCTCCGCCGCCTATGTGGTCTACTTCGCGAATCCCGAGGCGAGCGCGCCGCTGGACTTTCTCAAGGCGAGCCTCGTCAACGGAGGCTTCGAGGTCGGCGAAACGGAGCCCACGGGTTGGACCGTTGGGGGCACGGACGAGCGGCATCGGATGAGCTGGGTGAAGGATTCTGCTCGCACGGGACGTCGCTGCGTTCGGGCCGTCGCGGCGGAGGGCGCCGAGCCGACGTGGGTCCAGTATCGGCAATCGGGCGTCAAGGTCGCTCCGAACGCCCGCTATCGTCTGACGGCGTGGGTTCGCGGGAGTAACGTCAAGGGCAAGGCCGGGTGCTATGTCCACGTCCACGGCGCGAAGCCCATGGTGGTCAACCGCGTCGCGAACGCCGGTGACGGCACCTACGAATGGCGGCGCGTCGCGATCGAGTTTGAGACCCCGCCCGGATCGAAGAACGTCGCCTTCGGTACCGTGCTGTACGGCACGGGCGAGGCGTGGTACGACGACTTCGCGTTGGAACGTCTCGATCGCCGAACGGCCGTTGCCGTCGAGTCGATTGCCTTCCAACGTCGGGAAATCCGAACGCTCGCGGGAACGTCCGAGTGGCTCGTCTCCCGCGACGAATGGCCGTATCGCGTCGTGGTCGTGGCCGACAACCCCGGTCGTAGCGCGATCGGCAAGGGAATCATCTCCGTGAACCTCCAACGCGTCGCGCGGACGGTGACGCAACCGAAACGCACCTTGCGGGTGCTCGCCGTCGATCCCATGGCGAACTCCGACGGATCGTTCCGCCGACAGGAGGCCATTCGCTTCCCTCCGCACTGGATGTGGACCGGCTCGATCCCGGCAGGGACGAGGAAGACGTTTCATCTGTATCTGGCTGCGACGGATCGCACCGACGACGGAGACAAGAAGGCCGGGTACGCGAGACTGCTGGAGGGCCCAGCCAACCTTGTGAAGAACCCGTCGTTCGAAGAGGGGGGGACGACGCCCGCCGCGTGGCATCCGACGATTCCGTCGGAGCACATGCCGAAGCGCAAGACCGCCCGCGTCGGTGATGGGCTGTTCGGTCGATCCTGCGCTCGTCTCGACATCCCGCAAGACGTGCAGAAACGATGGTTCGGATGGACACAGGAGCGGGTGCCCGTCCAGCCGAACGCCGACTACCTGTTCGCGGGGTGGCTGAAGTGCGAAGACGTCGAGGACGGAGACGTCACGCTGCACGGTCATTTCCACACGGCCGACGGCGGATATACCCGAGAGGGGAAGTTTTTCTCGAGCGGCCCTCACCTCTCCGGCACGCAGGATTGGACGTTGAACCGCACGTTCGTTCGCACGCCGGCGGACGCCGCGAGCCTCTCAATGCATCTGACGATGTTCGCGCACGGGACGGTCTGGCACGACGGCGTCCTGTTGTCTCGCGTGGTCAAGGCGGAGGCCGGGCCTTTGGAGTCGAATCGGCCCGCGGCCGAGCAGCCAAAGGACGGCCTGGCGGTGTGGCAGGCGAACCCCATTGTGAAGGTCTTCAAGGAGGATCCGCCGATGCCTACGGTCGACGTCCTCCGGGCGGCGGCGGCGCGGAACGAATACGAACCCGTCCAGCTCGTGCTCTGGAGTCCTCGGGCACGGGAGAACGTCCGGGTCAGCGTTTCGGCCCTTCGTTGTGGCCGAGCACGTCTGCCGGCGGTTCAGGTGGATCGCGTAGGGTATGTTCCCGTCGACGTACCGAGTGCGTACTACCGCAGCGACCTGCCCGCGCACTATCGAATCGTGCCGAGGGGCGCCCCCCGCTCGGACGGATGGGCGGGCGATTGGCCCGACCCGCTGCCGCCGTGCACGCCCTTCGACCTCGCCGCGAGACAATGTCAGCCCGTCTGGTTGACCGTGCACGTGCCGAAGGCGTCGTCGGCCGGTGCGTACGAGGGGAAGGTCGTCATCGAGGCCGACGGCGGCCTGCGACGCGAGATCCCGCTCGAGTTCGAGGTCTGGCCCTTTGACTTGCCGGATCGCCCCTCGCTTCGAGTGATCTACGATCTCCGCCGTGGTCACCGTAATCCGTTCGGCGATCGTTCGATCGGGGAGCTCCGCAAGTGGTACGAGTTGCTTGCGCGGCATCGCGTCTCGCCGGGCCTGTTGCCCTCCCCGGCGTTTCGATACGAGGACGGTAACGCCGTCATGGACACCGAGGAGTTCGACGCGGCCGCGAGGATCTGCATCGACGAGCTGAAGATGAACGTCTTCTACACCCCGCACGCCTTCTACGCCTTCGGTTGGGCATACACCCCGCGAAAGTTTCTCGGTCGGGAGGCCTTCACGGAGGAATACGTCGAGGCCGTGACGGCCTGCTACGCAGCGTACCTCGACCACCTGAAGAAGCATGGTTGGTACGACGAGTGCGTGCACTACGTCAGCGACGAGCCGCATTTCAGGCACGAGCACGTGATCGAGCAGATGAAGAGGATCTGCGACCTGTACCACGGGGTCGATGCGAGCGTCCCGCTGTACTCGAGCACCTGGCGGCACGTGCCCGAGTGGAACGGCTATCTCGACATCTGGGGCGTCGGACAGTATGGGTGCTTTCCCGTCGACGAGATGAAGCGGCGTCGCGCGGACGGCGAGACGCTCTGGTTCACATGTGACGGGCAACAGGCACTCGACACGCCCTACCTGGCGACCGAACGGCTCTTGCCGTACTACTGCTACAAGTACGGCGTCGAGGGATACGAGTTCTGGGGCGTATCGTGGTGGACCTACGACCCTTGGAAGCGAGGGTGGCACAGGTTCATCAGACAGAGCGCCGAAGGCCAGGAGTACTACTGGGTTCGGTATCCCAACGGCGACGGCTATCTCACGTACCCCGGTGAGGCGGTGGGATTGGATCGGCCGGTCAGCTCGTTGCGTCTCGAGCAAGCCCGGGAGGGCATCGAGGATTACGAGTACATGCGTATCCTGGAGACCTTGGCCCGGCAGGCGC
>CAZKCX010000177.1:0-10948 GCA_964550865.1 uncultured Planctomycetales bacterium | reverse complement strand
TCTGGGCGATCACTTTCTTCCGCGACCCGGAACGGCCCGTGCCGGAGGACCCCAACCTCCTGGTGGCGCCGGCGGACGGGAAGGTCACGGAGATCGTCGACCTCGAGCACGACGACGACATCGGCGGGCCCGCGCGGCGGATCAGCATCTTCCTCAGCATCTTCAACGTGCACATCAACCGGAGCCCCTGCGCGGGCACGGTCCGGTCGATCACCTACCGGCAGGGCCGATTCGTCAACGCGATGCGGGCCGACAGCGGGCACCTGAACGAGGCGAACACGCTCGTCTTCGACGGCGAGGACGGTGCCCCTTCGACGTTCGTCGTCAAGCAGATCGCCGGGGCCATCGCGCGGCGGATCGTCTGCCATGCCGGCGTCGGCGATCGGCTCGAGACCGGCCAGCGATTCGGCATGATCAAGTTCGGCTCGCGGACCGAGCTGGTCATCCCCCAACGGGCGGAGGACGAGATCGTCGTCCACCTCGGCCAGACGGTCTACGCCGGCAAGACGATCCTGGTCCGGTCCAGCGACGACAACCCGAGCGAGGAGGCCTGACGATGCCCACGCTGCGGACGGTCTCACAAGAAGAACGCAGACGGATGCGCCACGAGCGCCGCCTTAAGCGGATCGCGATGCTGCCCGCGGTGCTGACGATCGGCAACCTGGTGAGCGGGTTCGCCGCCATTTGCTGCTGCCTGCTCAGCATCCAGGCCGACGGCGCAGACCTGGCCAAGATGACGCTCAACAGCCCACACTTCGAGCGGATGTTCCCGACGTACTTGTCGATCGGCGCCATCCTGATCGCCCTGGGCCTGATCTTCGACGGCCTGGACGGTCGCGTCGCACGGTGGAGCCGGAAGACGAGCGATTTCGGCGGCCAGCTCGACTCTTTGGCCGACGTCGTCACGTTCGGGACCGCGCCGCCGTTGCTGATGCTCTGCCTGATGATCCAGCTCCCGCCGCCGGAGGGGTGGGCGCCGGAGCTGGTGACGTTGGCGCGCCGCGCCACCTGGGTGGCCGCCGCGGTGTACGCGGCATGCGCAGCGCTTCGGCTCGCGCGGTTCAACGTCGAGAACGTACACGATGAGTCGGCGCATTTCTGGTTCAAGGGACTCGCCTCGCCTGGGGCGGCCGGGACGATCGCCGCGCTGATTCTGTATCACGAGCACGTCCGGGATGCCTTTCCGGGCCTGGCGATGGGCGTGGAGGTCGTGCTCCCGCCGGCGACGCTGGCGATGGGACTGCTCATGGTCAGCCGGATCCGCTACGCGCATTTCGTCAATCTGTACCTCCGCAGAAAGAGGCCGATCTCGCACCTCGTGATCTTGCTCATCGTGTTGCTGAGCATCTTCATCAAGCCGGCGTGGGGATTGGCCATCGTGGCGTCGGTGTACGTCATCAGCGGCCCCGTCGGCGAGATCATCCGTCGGATCGGAGGGGAGGACGCCTCCGCGGCGTCGACGAAGCGGCAACCGAAGGCCGACGACGAATCCGCGTCGACGGAGCACCACTCCGATCACGTCGGCTAGCCGCCCGGGCCGTCGAGCGGTATCCTGTTCCCTCCGACAAGCGAGAGACCACACGCCTCGGCGCTGCCCTTGGCGAGACGACCGAGGCGACTGCAGCGAGGATTCCCGTGACCGACCAACCGCTCCGCGTTCGTTTCGCGCCGTCGCCCACAGGCTACCTGCATATTGGCGGGGCCCGGACGGCGCTCTTCAACTTCCTGCTGGCCCGCAAGCACGGGGGGCAATTCGTCCTCCGCATCGAGGACACCGACCGCGCCCGGCACGTCGAGGACGCGATCGACAAGATCTGCGAGGACCTCACCTGGCTCGGCATCACGTGGGACGAAGGCCCGCGGATCGGCGGCGACCACGGCCCCTACCGGCAGAGCGAACGGGCGGATCTCTATCAGGCGGCGATCCGCAAGCTGGTCGAGGACGGCCGGGCGTACTATGCCTTTGACACCGCCGAGGAGCTGGAGGCCATGCGGGAGGAGGCCCGCGCGGCCAAGCGGACGTTCATCTACCCGCGACCGAAGACGTTCCCGTCCGAGGCCGACGCGGAGAAGGCCCGCACCGAGGGACGCCCCGTCGTCGTGCGGTTCCGCATGCCCAACCGGGACATCACCGTCGCCGATCGCATCCTCGGCAACGTGACGCTCCGCGCCGAGGAGCTGGAGGACTTCATCATCGTCAAGGCCGACGGCGGGCCGACGTTCCACCTGGCCAACGTCGTGGACGACGCGGGCATGAAGATCGGGCTCGTGCTCCGCGGCCAGGAGCACCTGATGAACACGCCGAAGCACATCGCGCTCGCCGAGGCGCTCGGCCATGCGATACCGGAGTACGCTCACCTGCCTCTCATCTTCAACATGCAGGGCAAGAAGCTCAGCAAGCGCGAAGGCGACGTCGACGTGCACGCGTTCCGGGCGGCGGGCTATCTGCCGGAGGTCATGGTCAACTTCATCGCGCTGCTCGGGTGGTCGCCGGGGCAAGACCGCGAGCGCATGACGCTCGACGAGATGATCGACCTGTTCAGTCTTGAGGGGGTCAACAAGGCCAACGCGAAGTTCGACCGCGAAAAGCTCAACGCCTTCAATACGCAGGCGGCCGCCGAGGCCGATCCCGACCGGCTCCTTGCCCTGTTCAAGGACTACCTCGCCCTGAACGACACGCCCGTCGCGCGGGCGCACGACGCCACGCTCGCGACGTTGCTCAAGGCGTGCCATGGGTTCCGCACGTTCGAGGATGTCGCGGCCAAGAGTCGCTTCCTCTTTCTCTCCGACGACGAGATCGAATACGAGCCGAAGGCCGTGCAGAAGGTCCTGGCCAAGGGCAGCGGCGCGGGCTATGCGATGCTGATCGACCTTAGGCCGCGGCTGGCCGAGCAAGAGGACTGGTCGCCCGAGGCCCTCGAGGCGTTGCTCAAGGCCTTCGCCGAGGAGAAGCAGGCGGGGTTCGGTAAGATCGCCCAGCCCCTGCGGGTGGCCACCACCGGCGGCTCGATCGGGCCGTCGCTGTACGAGGGCCTCTCGCTGTTGGGCAAGGAGCGGACGCTCGCCCGAATCGATCGCTGCCTGGCCTCGCGGGAGTAGCGGGACTGTGCACGCTCGGTCACCTGTTGTTGCGCGCCGCTGCGCGGCCAGCAGCAGAGCCATGCCGGCCGTGTGCTTGCCTACTGGTTGATTTCCTCTTCCAGCCTGGCCAACCGATTCATGATGTCATCGAAGGATGGTGCCTCACCGAAGAACATGACCTGCATCGCCTGGTAGTCACGTCGGAGGCCTGACAACCGTTCGCCCGGTGGAAGCATGCGGAAGTCGCCGGGTGTTGCCTCCAGGTATCTGGCCCAGCCGCTGTGGTAGAAACGATCCTTGTGAACACACACCTTCTTAAGCAACTCCAGATCCGCGAGCGATTCCTCCTTGACGAAGGTGGTTGCCATTACCGCCACGTCCGCGTAGTGGCGGGAGTACCGTTGGGGCATCAAGCTGTCTGCAGGCCGGTGGTACTCAGCGTGTAGGATGGTGGCCTTTTCCCAGAAGGTTCGTTTGGCCACGACGACTTTGACAGGGGTATCTGCCTCGCTGAAGACCTGTGGGAACTCATCGGCGACGTACGGCCTGATGGGACGGACCTCCTGCGGGATCGGCTCGGCGTGCGTGCCCAGTTCCAGAACCACACGTGGGCGGATATAGTCGAGCTTGGCATCGAGCGCGGCTGGGTACTCGAATTCCACGGCGTTTGGATCACCTTTGCTGACCTCCAGGACCCATCCGCCTTTCCCGAGAACCTCGGAAATGTGCGTATTCAGCACCTTCAGGAAGGAGCCCGCGATGTAGTCCTGACAAGTGCCCATCATCTTATCCAGGAGCTTTCGGCGCTGGGTGTGGGATAGGTCATCATGCCTGGGGTCCTTGTCGCCAGTGAAGCCGAGCTTCTCGAAATCAACGGCGATGTCGATGTCTTCCGAGAACCGCTGGATGAGACCGAAGCATTTCGACAGGCTCGTGCCGCCCTTGAAGGTCAGCCAGCTTTCCAGTTCGGGGATGGAGAACAACTGCTTCAGCGTCCAGCAGACCCAGAAGTCCTTCTCCACGATCACGGGCTGGAGGCCCATCTTCCGCCCGGCTTGCGTGAAGAGGCGTTGCCGTTGCTCTCGCGTCATCGTCGCGGCGGCATTCACTCGCTATCCTCCGCGATGCTCTGGGCGAGACGGAACATCCACTCTGCCCCGTATCGTGTGTCCGCCAGCAGACTGCGTTTGACCTCGTCGGGGAGTCTATCTCGCAGGTGGTCAATCATCCAAGGTTCTATGTTCGCCCTCCCCAGGTGCCGGAGTGCTTGGACGATGATAGCGGAATCGTATCGCTCGAAATCCAGCTCCTTGGGCTCGGCGTGTCGAAACTGGATGCGTAGGTCGCCCGCTTCGATCGTTGTAGTTGGACCGTTGGAAAGGTAGACGACCGTGGCCGGAACCTGCTGACTCAGGCCAAGCATGTTGGCGGCGGTCGCGCCGTGCGGCAGGATCGCCCAGCGTCGATTCCGTGCGACGGCCTGCGCGAGCTGCTCATGGGTGGGGCCGATCTCGGTCTTCAGGACGTCATCGAATCTAGGCTGGAAGTACAACCCGCGTCCAATCCGTCGGATCCTCCCTTCCTCAGTGAGTTCGTGCAGGAGCCAGCTGATCATCGATCGGCTGGCCTGGTCAAGGAAGTCCTTGGGCGAGAAAACCCACCCCGGCGGCTTCGCATGAATCCGACCCAGAATCTTGTCCTTTTGCGTGGCCATGGTCGTGTTCACTAAGAAAACAATGGTACTGATTTCTTAGTCGTAATCCTGACATGAATCAACTTAAGTCTTTTATAAATAGAATCTTGCGTATTAACAAATAAGTACTAGCCTGAGCTGATTCCATCAGAGGCTCCTGGTAGATTATCGACTTCTTCGCCGCAGTGCAATGCTTATTCCTCGAAGCGCCCACGAGGTTACCCCGGAATCCCCATGCAGGGACACGCGGTCCGCTTCATATACCCCCCACGCTCGTTGCGACCTCGGCGGGCGCTGATACAATGCCCGGCGGAGATACCTACGCAAGCATTCAGTCCAAACAACCGGAGGTGTAAACCATGTCGACCGGATCGATGAATCGTCGGGTATTCCTTGGCAGCAGCGCCGCGACGGCCGCGGGGGTCGCGTCGGCCGCCACGATGGCGAAGAAGGCGCGCGCCGCATCGGCAAACGAGAAGGTCGTCATCGGCTGCATGGGCATCGGCGGTCGGGGCTCGTACCTGACCCGCAAGTTCGCCGAGCGCTCGAGGAAGGTCGGCGACTGCGAGGTCGCCTACGTCTGCGACGTCAAGGCCGACAAGCTCGCCCGGGGCGCCAAGGCCGTCCAGGCCGCCCAGCGCAAGCCGGCCAAGGCGGTCAAGGACTTCCGCGAGATCCTCGACGACAAGGACGTCGACGCCCTCGTGATCGCCACGCCCGACCACTGGCACGCCCTGCCTGTCGTCTGGGGCGCCGAGGCCGGAAAGCACAGCTACGTCGAAAAGCCCGCCAGCCACAGCATTTGGGAAGGTCGGCAGATGGTCAACGCCTCGCGCAAGTACAAGAAGGTGGTCCAGCTCGGCACCCAGACGCGGAGCTGTGAGTACATGCGCAAGTGCATCGACTACATCCAGTCGGGCGCGATGGGCGAGGTCCACATGATCAAGGTCTACAACATGGCCAAGAAGCGCAGCAGCTTCCAGGCGCACCCGGACTCCGATCCGCCCAAGGGCTTCGACTACGAGAAATGGCTCGGCCCGGCCCCGATGGTGCCCTACAACGTCGATCGCGTGGGACGATGGAACTGGTGGTGGGACTATTCCGGCGGGGACATCATCAACGACGGTGTCCATCAGATGGATCTGGCCAACTGGCTCGTCGCATCGAGGAGCCCGTCGTCCGTGTATTGCCTCGGCGGGGAGTACGCCTGCGAGGATCCGCTCCAGGCGCCGGACACGCAGACCGTCATCTACGAGTTCCCGAAGCTGACGATGACGTTCGAGCTGGCCATGTGGACACCCACCATCCACAAGACCGACATGCGCGTTCGCGACGGCGACCACTTCCCCGAATGGCGCTTCAACGCCACGCGGATCGAGGTCTACGGCACGAAGGAGATGATGTACATCGGCCGGCACGGCGGCGGCTGGCAGAGCTTCAAGCCCGGCACGGTCGAGTCCACCGTCGTGAAGCGCAGGGACGGCGAGACCGTCACCGAGAAGCACAAGGTCCGCGGCTCGGTCGAGTCGTCGCACTTTCACGGCGTGCAGGGCAACGTCTGGCACCAGGACAACTTCATCAAGTGCATCCAGCAGGGCAAGTGGCCCAACGCCGACATCGCCGACGGCCACAAGTCGACCGTCCTATGCCACCTCGGCAACATCAGCTTGCGGGTGGGCTGCAAGAAGCTGCTCTGGGACGGTGAGGCCGAGCAGTTCACGAATTCCGACGAGGCCAACGCACTCGTGAAGCGAACCTACCGCGAGCCGTGGGTCATCAAACAGGTCTGATCGCCACGGCCGCAAACGCGAACGGACTCAACGGAAGGGCGGGCGCTGAGGCGCCCGCCCTCTCTTGTGCGCTATGTTTCGAACGGCTCGAGGTGGACGACGACGTCCACGATGTCCGGGCCGTCGGCGAGCAAACGCTCTTTGACGAGTTCCGAGATGTCGTGCCCCCGGCGGACGGTCATCTCCGGATCGACCTTGACGTGCAAGTCCACCTGAATGCCCGAGCCGATGTGCCGCGTGCGGATCGCATGGACGAGCTTCACGCCGTTCGTGCCCATCGCGATCCGCTCAATCCGCTCGCGGTCTTCGGCCGACGCCCCTTCATCGGCGAGCTGACCCAGCGCGGGCTTGGCGATCGACCACGCCGCTTGCAGGATGAAGAACGAAACCACGACCGCACCGATGTGATCCACGAACGACAGACTCGGACTGAACCACGCCAGCGCAACGGCCGCCAGGGCGGGGATCGAGCTGAACGCGTCGCTGCGATGGTGCCACGCGTTGGCGACGACGGCGGATGAGCGAATGCCCCGCCCCACCCGGACCGTCCACTGATACAGCAGCTCTTTGAGAACGATCGAGACGAAGGCTGCCCCAATGGCAATGGCGCCGGGGGTGGAGACGTGCTTGTCGCGCAATGTGATCACGGCGTTGTAGACCAAGCCCAGCGCGACGGCCCCCAGCAGAAGCCCGATGAGTGAGGTGACGATCGTCTCGATCCTACGGTGGCCATGCGGGTGGTCTTCGTCCGGCGGCTTGGACCAGTACTTCACACCGATCAGGATGGCCACGTCGGTGATGCTGTCGGACAGACTGTGGACGGCGTCGGCGACGACGGCCTGGCTCGCGCCCAGCACGCCGCCGGCGAACTTCACGACGGCGAGCAGCAGGTTGACCGCGAGGCCCACCTTGGCCGTCCATTGCACCTGTCGGATGTGTTGCGGGTCCTGCCCGGCGGGACCTCGAGATGGAGGTGAGGAGCTGCCCATGATGGGGCCACGCTACCAGACGACAGCCCCCGTGGCGAGCGATGAACGTCCATTACGAAGTCATTCCTGCCCGATCGAACCGCGGCCATGAGCCAAGGTCTCACATTGACCGCACGCGCCGTTGTCGCGACCATGGGTCTCGATTCGGGTTCGGACTACGCCGCTTGCCGGAATGACTGACAAGTTGCGTGGTTCCGCCCAATGCGGCCCAGCCGCCCTCGGCCGGGAAATAGGATCGTTCACGGCCGGGGGGGCCGTGCCACACTTGTCATACTCTGTTCGAAGTAGCTTAGTCGCACGCTCAACCTCCATAAGGGGCGAACCATGACGCTGCTCCTTGCCTACGCCGCACTGGCGATTGGGGTGTCCTTCTTGTGCTCGCTGCTCGAGGCGAGCCTGCTCAGCCTGCCGCGAAGCCACGTCGAGGCGATGGTCGCCCAAGGCTCCCGAGTCGGAGCGAGGCTGCACGCGATGAAGGAGAACATCGATCGGCCGCTCGCGGCCATCCTGACGCTGAATACGATCGCCCACACGGTCGGTGCCGCGGGCGTCGGCGCCCAGGCGGCCGTCGTCGCGGGCGATCGGGCCGTCGGGATCGCCAGCGCGATCATGACGCTGCTCATCCTCGTGCTCAGCGAGATCATCCCCAAGACGCTCGGGGCGGTGCATGCCAAGAGCCTCGCAGGCGTAACCGCCGTGTCCACCCGGGCGATGATCTTCGTCTGCATGCCGGTGATCGTCGTGCTGGAATGGGTCAACCGGCTGATCGGCTACCAACGACACAAGGACCGGATCACGCGCTCGGAGGTCTTCGCGACGATTCGCCTGGGGCAGCGAGGCGGCTCGCTCGACCATCGGGAGTTCCGGATCGTCTCCAATCTGCTGGCCATGTCGGAGGTTCGCGTTTCCGACGTCCTCACGCCCCGCACGGTCGTGCTTTCCTTGCCGAAGGAGATGTCCGTACGACAGGCCGTCCAGGAGCATCAGCCGATCCGCTTCGCGCGGATCCCGATCTACGAGGGCTCCTCCGAGCACGTCATCGGGTATGTCTCGCGTGTGGATCTGTACAGCGCGTTGAGCACCGGCCGGGGCGACGAGCCGCTCGCAACGTTCCTCCGCGAACTCCCCGTTCTGCCGGAAGTCGCGTCCGTGGCCGACGCGCTGGAGCAGATGCTCCCCCAGGGACACCACATCGCCCTGGTGGTGGACGAATTCGGCGGGATGGAGGGCGTCGTCACCCTGGAGGACCTGCTCGAGACCGTCCTCGGCGAGGAGATCGTCGACGAAACCGACCCCGCCGCCGACATGCGTGAGCTCGCCAGACGAAGGAGAGAGGAACGCCGATGACCCGGGACGGTGAGCCATGGCGAGAGGACCCATGGAACGGAAGATACAAGATCCCCTGGGATGAGCCGGAGTTCTCTCGCCGCATCCTGCAGGAGCATCTCTCGCAAGGGCACGATCTGGCCAGCCGCAGGACCGAGTGGATCGACCGGCAGGTGGCGTGGATCCATGCCAACGTCCTCGAGGAGGTGCCCTCGCGGGTCCTCGACCTGGGATGCGGTCCCGGGTTCTATGCGCATCGCCTGGCGGCGCTGGGACACGAGTGCCACGGCCTCGACTTCGGCCCGGCATCGATCGAGTACGCCAAGGAATATGCACCGAAGGACGCGCGGTGCACGTTCGTCCTGGGGGATGTCCGCGAGACCCCTCTTGGCAGGGACTACGATCTCGCCATGGTCCTGTTCGGCGAGATCAACGTCTTCTCGCCCGCGGAATGCCGGGCGCTCCTGGCCAAGGCACGTGACAGCCTCGTGGCGGGCGGGCGGTTGCTCGTCGAATTGCAGAAGGCCGACGTCGTGCGCGATGTGGGGCACGCAGCAGACTATGCCTATGAAACGGAGTCCGGCCTGTTCTGCGACACCCCGCATCATTGCCGCACGGAGAATCACTGGCTGGAGGACCACGATGTGGCCTTACAGGTCTTTCGCGTCACCGAGCGAGGGAGCGGCGCTCAGCGGGAGTATCGCAGCACGACGCAGGCATGGCCGGCCGATCGATTCCGAGGGCTCCTCACCGACGTCGGTTTCCCGCAGACGTTTCGGCACGCCGACTGGCCCGTCCCCCACGACAGCCTGGAGCTCTGGTCCGCAAGTCGCGGCTAGCCGACGGCACGGGCGCGATTCTCTCCCTGTCGAATGCCGTGTCGAAGTGGGTCGGTACCAAGGCCGTCTCGGGGGGTTTGCACACTCTCACAGGATAGGGTTCAGTGTATGTGGAAGTGGAACGAGGGGGCTCCGCCGTCAAATCCGCGCTATTCGATTTCTTGCGTTTCGCCCAGCTTCACAAAGCATCGCTTTGATCTGTTGAGAACACAACATGTGGTGGCCGAGCGGAGCCCCGAGCCGCCTATCTCGCCGACATACTTGGAACTCGAAATGGCGGATTGGCACGGAAAGAGCCGCCAGGGCCGATTAGGGCAATTTCACGGTTGTCGTCCGATAATCGCGCGCTATACTTGGGGTGCGAGGCAAAGGTGGAGCGAGGTAACCCAATCAAGTCTGATGCCCTTCTCGAAGCACGGCTGCGGCGCTGAGGTCGGCCGAAGGATCGGCCAATAGGGCGCGGGTGCAGCAAACCCACCCCAATCGAGCGACAGGTCACGGGCCCTTGCTGTGGTATGGCCTGTCGGGCAGGTCGAGGTTGAGTCAAAAGGCGTGGAGCGATCGGTAGGCGCTTTCGGTTGTCACGGTGGCGCGGATGCAAGTCATGTCGTACGACTGAACGATCGCGAACGCTCAAGAACGAAACAGAGTTGATACGGTTGCATCGTCATTCGACACGGACGTCGAGGCACGGTTCGGATGCCAAGCAGGTCAGGGATGGACCGACGATGTTTCCCGAGGCCGGTTCGGATGTGGCACACCGACGACGCAGGGAGGCGACGGCGGTGTGTGGAGTCGGAAGGATTCCGACGCACCAGAGGGGCAACCGCAACGGATTGCACCGTCTGCTTGAACGCGGCCCGGCTGTGTTGGTTGGTTGAGGCAGGAGCGGTGACCAGCAGGACCCCATGCGACGCGGATCGTCGCTGACGATGGGGCATGGAGGCTTCATCGGAGAAGGGGCAACGTGCGGTGCCGCGACAGAACAGAACTGGGTGGGTCCCGAGGAGCGCAGTCAAAACCACCAAGCGTAGTGCGTTTTGGACCGCAGACCGTGCTTGATGGTTCCCTCGCTCGAATCCTTTCCTCTTGACTCGTCCGAAGGGCCCACCCTCCTTCTCTGTTCCTTTCTGCACAGATTGTTCCGCCCCCCCTCTCCCGCTCCCCCGAGAGATCTAGTGCTCTGTCGCTCGTCAGCTGATGGGTGGGTGGCCCATGGCTTCACTTGTC
>CAZKCX010000176.1:0-11013 GCA_964550865.1 uncultured Planctomycetales bacterium | reverse complement strand
GCTTCTTCATCCCGCGCCTGCTGTCTGCACACGCCCGGAGGACTTCTGGTCAGCGGACGGAACGCTGACGTGCGGCGGCATGTGCCTCGGAAACCCGCTCCAGTATCGGCGACTCTATACCAGCGCGTTCACGGACGCGGAGGCCGTCGTTCAATGGCTTGACGCGGGTGTCAGCCTCGCATCACGACGCCCTGTCCTGCACCGTGAACGCGTCTTCCGGCGGATGCAACTCGAGGATTGGCATCGAGAGCTCGCTCGTGGGAGGTCCCGCTAGATGGCTGCCCCATCACAAACAACGTTTGAGCTTCGCTTCGCACCCCTTGCGTTCGAACGACTCTTCCTGGTCGCCGACGTCTTGGCCGAGCACTTCGCCAGCCCAGGTGTGGAATACGCCATGCTTGGCCTGGCCGACAGGAGCGATCCCTTCTTCATTCTCCAGACACCGTTGCTTCGGGACCAAGACGTGACGGCCTCGAGCGTGCGGGGGTCCGGATATGGCGTCTTACGGATGCGTTCGGAGATTCAGCTACTCTCCCGCAGGCGACAAAGGCAGTTGATCCCCACACTGTTCGTGCATCGACATCCCGGGTCGTGTCAGCCGTCACATGTGGACCATGAATTCGTGTCGCGGGTCTTCGTCAATCAGGTTTCGACGATACTGACGTTCTCCGGCGAAGAGGAGACCGACCACGCGAGCGCGGAAGGTGGAAGCGAACCTGAGAAAGCGACGGCGGCACCGCCGCAGCAGCACATCGACGGCAAAAGCACGACCGTCGAGTACGCCGTGTGTTTCTCGATGATCGTCAACCAGGAACGAGAGTACTCCATCGTCGCGGCGAGAAAGGAGTGGCCTCGTGGCAGAGGTGGGGGACGTGTTCGTTGCTTTCCCGCTGCCGTGCGGCGTGTTCCAGATAGGCCCCTGCGCCGAGAGGAAATCCGTCGCCTCCGAGGCGCGCTGGAGCTGGAGATCGAGGACAAGGTCAGGCTTCCCAAACCAGCGAGCGGAGGCGCGTCATGACTCGACTACCCTCGGTTCCCGATCGTCTTGCAGAGGCCGGGGCGGATGTGCTCCGCATCGGCCAAACTACGGTTGCCATCAAGATTGATGACCTCGATTCCTTGGAGTGGCCCCGCCATCCCGTGTGGCCTCTATGCCGTGCGCTGCAGGGGGTGGGGATCGGCAGGATTACTGTGCACGGCGGGATCAGCTACTCGGACGAGTTGGCCGAGGCCATGCGCCGATCCGACTTCGCGCAGTTTCCGGCGGCCTGGATCGACCTGAACTCAGCGATGGCGGCGTCCGCGGCAGATGTGCTCGTCGACTTGACGAACGACCCGGCGTCGAAGGCGGTCTGTCTGGATCTCTGTCGCAGGGTGGATGGTCACTTCGTTTCCATCGCATGGGATTCGACCTGGATCGCTCTTGTCACCACCGAGGAGCCTGACGGCTTGGACCGGCTGCATCGGTCCTACGGCGGACATGGCGTGCCCTTGCCGGCTGTGGTTCGGATCGCGGCCGGCGTTGCCATGCAAGAGATCCTCCGTGTTGCCGGACAGCTGGACAGGGTTCCGGCGCCGGAGGACGAGGTGGTCTTCAATGTCGCGCACCCAGACCGCCGCGGGTGGGACGTGGCGGCCGCCTGGACCGAACCGGTGCTGCGAGAGGCGCGACTGGACGTCGTCGGTGCCGGCGCGGTCGGCGTGCATCTCCTGGAAGCCCTCGCACCTGTTTTGGCCGAGAACTGCGAACTCCGGATCTTCGATCCGGATGAGGTGGGTCTGGAGAATCTGTCGCTCCAGATCGCCTACGACGAGGAAGACGTGGGATACCCCAAGGCTGTTGTCATCGGCCGAAAGCTGGCAGACATCTGTCGGCCAGGACTGGAGATCCGACCGATGGTCATGCCCTACGAAGACCGGCCATCGACGCTATCACGACCATCCCTGCGCATCGCGTGCCCCGACACGTTTGCGTGCAGACTCTATGTCAATCGGCAATCCGTTCGGGACGGTGTCCCCCTTGCAGAGGCCGGTAGCTCCCCACTGGCCGCCCAGGTGCGAGTGTATGTACCCGGACATACCGCATGCCTGGAGCATCGCATTCCCAATCTGCAGAAGAAGGCAGCCGCCGAGCAGGGGCGAGCAAGCTGCGGCCGGAATCCGGCACGGACGTTGCCCGGGACCAACATGATTATCGCCGGAATCCTTGCGGCGGAGGCCATGCGAGCGCTGCAGCCTGAGGTCTTCGGGCCGCCGTCACAAGGCACGATTACCTATGACGCTCGGGCTCCCGAGCGATTCGGAGTCGTCGAGGTGCGTCCGCCTTGCCGTCATCTCTCCGACGACGGGCGCAGCACAGAGACGATGGACGGATTCCAGGGTCGGTCGCCTCATGGGGAGCGGAGATGAGCTTCCGCGTCGCGGTTCTGGCTACTGGCCAAGGCTGCAGTTCAGTGATGTCTGCTCTGCGAAAATGGGCTGGAATTCTGATGGTATCCAGAAGAGAGCAGTGCATACTTGCGCTATTACACCACTGCTTGCCTCGAATGCAAGTCCCGACGACAGCCAGCTTGGTGCTCCCTGCCGGACGGACAAATCCCGATGTCCTTACGGAGACTTGCCATGCACTTTAGAAGGTTATGGAAGGTGTCGGCCGGTGTGGTTTGTGTCACGTGCTTGGTCGTAGCAGATCTCTCCTGTTGCACGCCCCCGTCCGCACAATGCCGTAACGAGGATTGGCCGCACCTCATGCTGACGCTGAGACGGCAAGCCGCTGAGCTTCCCTTCGTCGTCGAGGGGAGGGCATGCGGCGGCACGACGATTTCTGCGGATACCTTGTCTGCGGAGTACGAGGTCATCTACTATGTGCTCACGGACAAGTGGTACATTCAGCCCTTCGTGAATGACTTCAGACACCCGATCAGTTCCCTCGGCCTCTTCTCGGGTGAAGCGCACAGTGGCACATATGTTCATGCGTTTCTTGCCCGAAAGGGGCTTACGGTTTGGCCCGCGAACACCCAAGACCTGCCCGAGGTCGATGGAGTGGACGTCATCGCGGAGGCCGAGGTGGACGCGAACGGCAAGCCATCAACGAGGGCCCTCACCGTAGAGGTCACCGGCAAAGGCCAAGTCACGTGCGATCCCGATATCGTCCCGTATCTTCTGGGGCAGGTCGTTGAGCTTGCGGCCTCGCCCAGCGCGGGTTGGCGGTTCGTGGGGTGGCAAGGCGACTGCAACGGGCCGGATCCCAATGCCTGTCTTCGCATGGGCGACGATAAGACGGTGACCGCGGTGTTCGACGTCGAGCCAATTCCCTGGGAACCCCTCGTCGATGCGGCGCCGGGGTTCCCGAACTACCCGTGTCAGCACCAACTCGTCCAAGACTGCGAAGCCGATCCGAACACGTGCGGGACCTGGGCCGATATCGGAGCCACCGTTGCTCTGGGATGCTGTGAGGGCATCCACGGCCAGGCATTGGAGATCACGTACGATCTTGCCACGCCGAACAGCGCCGTGGTCGCCTGGTACGAGCTCGCCTTACCCCTTGATTTGAGCGACGCACAGTTTGTGCGGTTCTCGTATCGAGGCGTCGAGAGCACCGCTCCCCATCACGTGGACATCAAGTTTAAGGACGGCGACGGCGATGAGTTCAACGCGAGGCTCGCGCACGTCGCCCACGTTCCGGCCTGGGTGACGCAGTATGTCCCGCGGGGCGCCTTCCAGGATCAGAATGAAGAGGTCGGCAACGGCTTGCTCGACTGGAGTGGCGTCACGACCGTGTTGATCGGCGTGGCCCGGGCGGCTACCGATGCCTACAAGCCCGGCGCCACCTTCTCGGGCGTCCTGTGTGTCGATGAGATTACGGCGGCCGATTGCACCTGTCGAATTACGCCCGATGGATTCGAAACGTCGACGGGTGACCTCAACGTGGCCGCGGCGGCAGCCGATTGGATCGGAAGCCAGCAGAACGCCGTAACACACTTCGTCAAGTCCTGGCAGGACGATCCCAACGCCCTCGGTCATATCTACGATCAAGCCCTTGCGCTCCTGGTGCTCATGCGGACCCACCCGGACGCCGCCCACCGCCTGGCCGATGCCCTGGCCTCCGTTCAGCAAGCGGACGGTTCGTGGCAGAGAGTGATCAGCACAATCGATGGCACCCCGAGTGGCGACAAGTGGCTTGGAGACATCGCCTGGGCGGTCTATGCGCTGGCGCGCTATGCCGCGCAATTCAGTGACGCCGCGGAGGCTCGAGACGCAGCGTTGCGGGGCGCGTCATACCTCCACGAGCAACTTACGGCCGATGCGGACGCAGGCTGGTATGTCTCGGACGCGACGGAAGGGAACATCGATGCCTGGTGGGCGTTTCAGGCGGTGGGCCGAACGTCCGATGCGGACGCCGTCAAGGCCTACCTGCTCGGGAAGGTGTGGGATCCCGCGGAGGGCAGGTGGTGGCGGGGGCGCGTTGATCCGGGCATTGCGCTAGACAGCCAAACGTGGGCGGCTCCGTTTGCGGTTGCGGCCGGTCAACCTCAGCATGCGCTCCGCGCCCTGGCGTTTGCTGCCGAGACCTTGCGAACCACAGATTTCTCGGATGATACCGTGGGCCTCGATGGTCAAGGTCCGTTCTCGGTGTGGTACGAGGGAATCGCGGAATACGTCTGCGCCCGCGGTTCGGGCGCGCAGTGGCTGCTCGATCATGTCTTGAATCCGGCGCAGAACGCGAACGGGTCCATGCCCGGCTCCACCGACGACTGGACCGGAGATGGCGTGTGGCTGACGGAGTCGCCCGGCATTGCACCGACCGCTTGGCTCTACTTCGCCAACACCTCCTCGCCGTTGCAGGTCGGGCCGTTCGTTACCCCGTAGCTGTCGAGGTTGTCGTCATCGGCGTGCGGGTGGAGGTCCAGGGTCGTCCTTGGAGCCTTCCGCTCCCCACGCTATTCCGCCGTTTCCTTGACGCGGTGCGATAGGTTGCTCAGCTTGGTCATGGCCTCTTCGACCGACCTCCAATCCACGTTGTCCGTCAGTGTTTTGGCCAAGGCGTCAGCGGCATCGCTAATCTCCACGAAGCCGCTACCGCCCCCTTCGCTCGCCGCGACCTTCAGCTGCCTCGCCATGGGGGCGAGTTCGTCTGCGTTGTGCGCCTGCGCAAGCTCCAGCATCTTCCGAATCTTGACCGGCAGCGCGGTGACGAAGTCATGGATGAAGTCCGTCATTTCCGGGTCGCCGGCGAACCGACTGATCAGCGGCTCTTCGACGGCCAGGTAGTGGGCCACCGTATCGATGAGATCTGCCCTGCCCACGGGCTTCACCAGGACGTCGCAACAGCCGGAAGCCAAACATTCCATACGCGTGGCTTCGTCCTCCCTGGCCGTATAGGCGATGATCGGGATCGTCACGCCGCGATCGCGCAGCGACTTGGCCACCTCCGTTCCATTGATGCCGGGCATTTCGATGTCCAACAACACGAGGTTGAAATCCTGCTCGCGCACCAGCTTCAGGGCCCGGACCCCGCGGTTGGCTGTTACGATCTCGGCCCCGGCCTTGCGCAGGAAATGGCCCGTCAGACGTAGGACATCCTCCGAGTCGTCCACGAGCAAGATCCTCGCGTTGAGCTTTTCCGAGACGAACTGGCCGTCGTCCACGGGCTGATCGAAGCTCAGGCCAACCTCATGGATACGGCCTGTGACGTAGCGACACCGAACCACGGTCGCCTGGATGTCCACCCAGGCATTGTCGGAGGTAATGAGCTGCAGCTCACACCGGGTACCCATATGCAGAAAGCCGGCGTAAAGGAATGAGAGGCCGTTGCTGCTCAGGTTTCTGGTTACGACCTCGACGCTCCTCTGATTTCCTCCAGGGTGGGTGACCATCACCTTGAGGGGTTTACGCCACCTCCGGCGTGTGGAGCGCCGGTTGACCGCCTCCGGATCTCGTCCGGCCACTTTATCGAGCGAGTCCAGCACCTGTTCGACTTCCGCCATTTCCCTTCGCATCATTCACCTCGTGTCCACCGGTCGCGGATGATCCCAACCTGTGCCGCACCATCGACGCTCCTGTTGAGCGCGTACACCAATGTCAGGTCCACATGCTAGCCGACTTTTATCGTCCTAATTCAGAATGAAGGCAGCTGGCACTGCAGGCCATCTCGACTGCGTGCTCTCGGAACTCATTTGCCCGGTTTCCCTGCCCGCGAACCGCTTAGCAAAACCACCTCTCTCGAAATCTGGCCTTGGCCGAGGCCCGAACCCGTGGACGCGGGCCGCGTACATTCTTGCTATCGGTACGCCATAACCGTCTGTTGACATTACGCTCCGGGTAGAGACTGTGCCCACTTGTCGCGGTCTGGCTGGACGGATGCCCGAGGTTTGAGCTTGTATGAATTGCTGAGTTAGATCGTCTCTAATCCGGCTGGGCGCGGCGGGAAATCGCGGTTTTATGTGGCCGCCCAGCCGCTTGGCACAGCACCCGCGTTTCCCGAGGCCAGCGGCTGCCTGGGCGGATCGACGGTGGCCGATGGTCTTCCCGGTCGGAACCCGTGAGATTCCCCTGGGCGGGTTCCCATAATTGCTGTGGGAGTGAAGCACGCAACGAAGCTTGAACCGTGTTCCCGCCTCAGTAGGCTAGGCCCCGCCCGGAGGCCCAACGAACGTGTCTGACCGTTTAAGCGAACACGAGGCACCGACGAGAAACGGTGAGGATCTTGCCGTTTCTCCCACCTCCATAAACACAGCGGATCCGACTCCGCCGGAGGCAGTGAAGCCTTCGACGAGCCGGTCGCGCTTCTGGTGCGACCTCGCGGCCGGTTGGTTGGTGCTTGCGATGGTCATCGTCGTCGCACAGCTCGGGAGCGATACGGCGAAGTGGCCGGGCGATGTGTTTACGGACATGAACGTCCTCCTATCCGGAGAGAACTTCGCCAAGCACGGCCTCCAGTGAGCCGACGACGACGGCGAGTCGTCTCGCACAGGAAGCCCCGATGCTCGCACGCCGCCTGGAAGGCTACAGCTCGATCGTCTCGCCGAGGAGGGAGAAGGCCATCTCCTCCATCATGCGGAGGATATCCAAGCTGCCCGAAAGGGCGAGTTCCAGAACGTTGCGGACCTCATTCGAGTTGACCACCGGGCAGGGATCACGATCGAGCGCTACGTGGCCGTCGTAGTACGAGACGCTTCCGCGTTTGATCGCGATCTCTCTCCGTTCGTTGATCTCGTTCTTGAAGTAGACATTTCCGGGAATGGGGGCGCCATGGTAGATGCCCTGGCTGCTGCCGATGTCCCAGACCGGATCCGCGGAGATGTAGACGCCTTCCCCGGCGACGCGGCCCTTCCCCACGTGCGCGTACCATGCCTCGTCCAACAGGAAGTAGGCCGTCGAGGGGGCGTGGACCATGCTCGGTTTCATGATCGGGCCGTCAAACGCCAACACGTATTCCGGCGGGTTGATCTTGAATCGGGGCTTGCGACACCATGGCCCGCGGGTGTAGTTGAAGACCTTCTGGTCTCCGGTCGGGGATGTGTGCCAGTAGTAGATGTCGCTAACACCATTGCCCGTCCGCCGGACGAACTCGGGACAGGCGTACAGCTTCTCGAAGCGCGTATAGGGAAAGAGCGTTCCGCTGTGTGGACAGCGTACGCCCAGCTCCGCCCAGTCCCGCTGATCGGTCATGAAGATATTGGGCATGTCTTCCTTGCTGGCGATCCAGTCTTCGTTGGGATCCAGCTGGTCCAGACCGCCGCTGCCGCCGCCACCCTCTGGGGGCTGCGCATTGTACACGATGTGAAAGGGGAACTTCTCGTCGTAGTCCTCGGCGTAGAGAAACAGCGACCGGGTCATCGTCGCGATCCGTGTCGCGCAGAGCGTCGTCCGGGCCTGGGCCCGTGCCTTGCTCAGCGAAGGGAGCAAGATGGAGATCAGCAGTGCGATGATCGCCACGACCACCAGCAATTCAATCAGTGTGAAAGCTCGCGATGACTGGCCACGTTCGCGGATCCTCATGGCGACCTCCGTTGCTCAAGAGCCACACATCGCTTTTCCAGGGGCATGACATGCCGACCGGTTCGACCAAACAGTATGCCTATGCGCGCCCGCCTGAACACACGATGGCAAACCGATCCCACATACCTCTCGGTCTACAGATCAGCGTATCCAAGCCAGGCCGCGTGATCAAGCGAAAACCGCTCCGCAAGCCCATCAGATATCGGCCGGTGACAGCCTTGGAACCTGTTGGCGGCCTCTTGTTTTCGTGAAGGACACTCGTGCATGCCCGACGCAAAGGAATGTGAACTGCGACAGCCCGGATGCGAAGGTGCGGAACCGTCCATACCACAGGCTGAGGGCAGAGCCCAGACCGCATCGAGCGCCCAGGGATTCAGATCGACGGGAGAGCGTAGCCCGCTCCTACTCGGCGGTCTCCGCCATCCAGACGTTGACGCCGCCCTCGATATACCTCACCTGCGAGAAGCCCGCGCCGCGGAGCGTCAGGCTTGCCTCGTAGGCCCGCAGCCCCATCGCGCACATGCACGCGATCTCGCGATCGGCCGAAAGCTCACTCAGCCGACCACGCAGCTCACTGAGCGGGATGCGGATGACCTCCCCGTTCCCGAAGGGCTTCTTCTCCGTCTCCACCGGTTCGCGGACATCGAGAATCAGCACCGAGTCGCCCTGTTCGATCTTGGCCTTCAGCTCGGCCGGCGTGATGGAATGCGCCAAGCCGTTCATCTTGTTGTGGATCACATTCGAGGCATGGGCGACGCTGTCGATTGCCGTCGAGTAGGGCGGGGCGTAGCCGACGTCCAGCCCGGCAAGGTCGTCGAGCGTCGCGCCGAACGTCAACGCGGTCGCGACTACGTCCATCCGCTTGTCCACGTCGCCCTTGCCGACGAACTGCCCGCCAAGCAGTTTGCCTGTCTTTGCGTCCACCACGAGCTTGGTCACGAACGTCTTGCCGCCGGGGTAGTAGTGGGCCCGATCGAACCACGGCGCGAGACAGGTCTCGACCTCGTAGCCGAGCTTCCTCGCCTCTGTCTCCCGCAAGCCGGTGCCGGCGACATTCACGCCGAGCGTCTTGAGAATCCCGGTTCCCACCACGCCGGGGAAGCGCGCGTCGCCGCCGGTGATGTTGTCCCCGATGACCCTCCCGTGTCGGTTGGCCGTCGAGCCGAGCGGCGCGAAGATCTTCCGACCGACGACCAGATGGTAGCACTCCGCGCAATCGCCGCCGGCGTAGACGTCCGGGTCGCTCGTGCGACAGTGATCATCGACGGCGATCGCCCCCGTCTCGCCGATCTCGAGCCCCGCGTTCTTGGCCAGGTCG
Source organism: uncultured Planctomycetales bacterium (assembly GCA_964550865.1). Classification (GTDB taxonomy): domain Bacteria; phylum Planctomycetota; class Phycisphaerae; order UBA1845; family JAFGLZ01; genus JAFGLZ01. The sequence continues at coordinate 1,694 of CAZKCX010000176.1, read as the reverse complement.
ACGTTCGGACGGACCCCCACGGCCATCAGCACCATGTCGCACTCGATCTCGCCTTTGTCGGTCACGACCTTGCAGACCTTGCCCGCGTCATCGCCCTCCAAACGGAGGACCTTCTCTTGGGTCCGGATCGTCGCCGCCGACTTCGGCAGCATCGCCTGGACGAGGGTGGCCATCTCCGGATCGAGCGTCGTTGGCAGGAGCTGATCGGCCAGCTCCACGATGGTGACGTCGACGGCCTGCCCGAAAAGGGCCTCGGCGGTCTCGAGCCCCGTGCGTCCGGCCCCGATGATGACGGCGTGATCGACCTCGCCCCCCTCGACGAGCTCGCGCATGCGAACGGCATCCGGCGGGACATGCAGGCTGAGGACACGATCAAGATCCAGGCCCTCGATCGGCGGGGCCCACGGCCTGGCGCCGGTGCCCAAGACCAGCTTGTCGTATGGAAGCTCTTCCACGGCGTCGGTCTCGAGGTCTCGCACTCGGACGGTCTTCGCCTTCGGGTCGATCTCTTCGGCAAGGGTTCGGATTCGGACCTCGATGCCCTTGACCTTGTCGAAGAACGCCGCGTCACGGACGGCCCCGTAGTGCGTGGAGATCAAACCCTCGAACTCCGGCACGGTCCCGCCTACGTAGTACGGCAGGGCGCACCCGGCGTAGGAGATGTGCTCGCCGCGCTCGATGATCGTGATCTTGGCGTTCGGATCGCGACGGCGCGCCCGTGCGGCCGCCTTCGGTCCACATGCTACTCCGCCGACGACAACGATCTTCCGTGGGGATTCGCCCATCATGACCTCCTCACAGTTGCTCTGGCACTTCCGGATACGTCTTGCACGCGACGTGCTCGCGCGGCCGGCGTGGAACGCTTCCGTTCCGTTCGGCCGGGCAGCGATGATACACGAGACTCGCTGCGGGTGCACGAATGTCTCGCCTTGTAACAGGATGTCTCGATGGGATGTTGGGTCCCGCTCCGGCGGCCGTTTTCGCAGACCGGACTTTAAACAGGGAGGAAAGCCTTGATGCGGGGTGGCTTGTCACCACCCCCGCGCAGCCGTTCGAGCGATTCCTGCTCACGGACTCTCGGCGCGCGCTCCGGCAGGGAAACACCGACTCGTCCGCTTCCGCGGTCGCTAGAACCCGCCGGCGTGGAGGCCCACCTGTTCGGCCGCCTCGTCGATCGTGATCCCTTCCGGACCGTCGACTTTCAGCTTAACGCCCGCGAGCGGGCTGGTCAGCCGAACGCCGTCCTTGGGGGATCCCCAGCCGATGCCCAGCGTCTTGGTCACCTTCAGGACCTTTGCATGGGGGAAGGCCATGATGGCTGCGTCCTCGCCGTCCTCACACGAGAGGGGAATGATGACGTCGGCCTCTTCGAAGAATCTCTTGGTTGCCTCTTCCTTCGCCCGTTTTCGAACGAGATCCAACGAGCACGCGACGCCGCACAGCTCGCGGAGCGTGACGTTGTACCCGTCGGCTTCGAGCTTGTCGCCCAGGCTCTTCAGACCGGCACGGCCGCCGAGGCCCTTGCACTTCTTCGCGCAGTTGTTGCAGCTCAAGATCACGATCTTGTCTTCGGGCCTCAGGTCTTTCTTAAGTGTATCGTAATCGGTTCGTCGGACTGAGATGATCATCTCTTAGTCTCCGTGCGCTACCACCAGCTTCTCGCCTTCGAGCCTCGTTCGGCTATCGCCGAGCTT
>CAZKCX010000175.1:0-11056 GCA_964550865.1 uncultured Planctomycetales bacterium | reverse complement strand
AGCTGCTTCTTGAGAAGCTCCACCGCCAGCGTCCGAACGACCCGCCGCAACACGCGCTCGGCGAACTCCATCGGGTCTGTTCCGACAAGATGACCGAACAGCTCGCAGATGCGCTGCGCGGCGTCGGCGTTCCAGAGATCGAGCCGATCCGTCACGTGCAGCATATCCGTCGGCGTCAGGCCGCAGCGCTGCACTACGTCCGCCCTTTCGAGCCGGTCCAACGGGAGGAACCGCCACGCGATCGCGCCCGTGCGGTCCGAAAGCTCGTCCAGGCTGTGCGGCCGGCCGGACAGAATCTCGACGATTCGTCTCTCGTCGTCGGACAGCGGGATCTCGGGCTCGGCGCCGTTGAGCGAAACGAACTCCATGCCCCGCGTGGATCCCTCAAACCGATCGAGGTGCCGCTCGATCCAATCGAGCGCGGAGGCGGTCTTCCGCTGTCCGTCCATCAGCCAGCAGACGGGGGCGACGCGACGCGGACCGATCCGCAAGGACCGCTTCTCCCAGGCGATCAGGCTGTCGCCGCCCAAGCCGAGGGTCCGCATGTCGAGCGCCTTGACGTGCGTCCGCCACCCGCCGACCGACGCGCCCTGCTCGCACGTCCGCACGATGCCGTCCCGGATTGCGGCCGTATCCGTCGTCGTGCCGCCGATGTCGACGACCAAGGCATCGCGCTCCCCGGTCAAGAAGCTTGCCCCTGCCACACTCGCGGCCGGACCGGAGAGCATCGTCTCGATCGGTCGCTGCCGGGCAACGTCCACGCTCATGAGCGAGCCGTCGCTTCGAACGACCATGACGGGGGCGTGGATCCCGCGATGCCCCAGCGCGACGCCGACCTTCTCGATCAGCGCTTCGAGGTAGGGGATGATCTGAGCATTTAGCGCGGCGGTCGTGGCCCGCACCCGATAGTCGAGCGTCTGGCTGACCTCGTGGCCGCACGTCACACTCAGCCCTGTCTGCTCCTGGATGATGGATTTGACGCGAAGCTCGTGCGACGGGTTGTTGTGTGCCGCGAAGCCGGCGACGGCCAGCGCCCCGACCTCGTGCGCGTCGATTATCTCCCGCACGACGCGCCGGATCTCGTCCGGGTCGATCGGCTCGCGCTCCGTCCCGTCGATCTCCAGTTGACCCCGCAGCACGGCGATGGGCTGGTGGCCGAAGTCGCCCGGCCGAAATACACCGTACGGCGGCATGACGAGGAGCCCGACCTTCTGCCCGCGTCCCTCGACGATGGCGTTGGTCGCGAGGGTGGTCGAGAGCGAAACGAGATCGACCTGGCGAAGCGCGTCGGTATCGAGTTGATCCAGCGCGCGTTCGATGCCGATCGTGTAGTCGTGCCTGGTCGTCAACGCCTTGCCCTTCTGGGTCCTGTCCCCAAGGCAGACCGTCTTCCTCGATGGGAAGTCGTACAGCACGACGTCGGTATACGTGCCGCCGGCGTCGATGCCGAGACCCAGCCGGACGTGCGGCGCGTCGGCGGCGTCGGGGCGATCCGTTTCCTCGAAGACGAGCGTGTGCTTTCGGCCGATCCTCGGCCGGTCGGCTTGCCAGACGGGGACGGCGGCGAGCCCCTTGCCGACGGCGTCGTAGCTCGTGACGTGGTGCGGCGGAACGATGAGCACCTCGTCCGTCGTCCGGCGGGCCGTCAGCAGCGAGGTCAGCAGATCGTGCGTGCCGCGTAGCTCCTCGTACTCCCAGCCGAACTCCTCGGCCATTGCCCTGGCAATGTCCGCATACTTACGGCGGTGACCGCCGACGCCCGTGTCGATGTAGGCGGCCCGTTGGTAGTTCCGCTGCCAACTGCTGAGGAAGTGCCGGATGGCTTCGGCGTTCTCCCGACCGTGCTTGGCGATAAGCGCACCGAAGTCGAATTCCGTGGATCCGCAACGGACCGAGCCCTCGCCGACGAGCTGCTCGGCCTCTGAATCGCCTTGCCCACCGGCCGATTCAGGCTGCGTGTTCTCGTCGACCCAACCGGCCGAGATGTAGTACGTGCCTGGATAGCGGGCGAACTGCTGCTGGTAGGCGGCGTCCGAGCCGAGAAACAGGGCGATGCAATCGTGCACCCGCGGCAGGACGAGCGGGATGTTCCGGGCGCGCAATCCCACCGTCCCCCGACCGCACACGCCATAGCCCAAGACGATCAGGTCCCCGCGGTGCTCGGCCGACGCGACGTCGATGGCTTCCTGGAGCCGCCGCCGAAGCGCGTTGGGCGTCCGGTGCAGTCCTCCGGGGAGTAACTGCATGGAGGCCTGCACCCCCAGACGATGGGCCGCCGCACGGAGGTCCGCGGCCAACACCCCACAAGCGATGATGTGTATACGTCTGTCCGTCATCCTACGAACGATTGTACAGACACGCGTCGTGGTTCAAAGCCGACCCGGCGCCAGCCTGTAGACTATTTATGCGAGAACGTGAACCGTCAGCAGCGTTTGGGTGGCCCACCTCTTCAGAGGTGGGGGAGACGAATTCGACCGGGGATTCGTGTCCCCATCGCGCGAGCGATGGGTCATCCAGATACAGGTTCCTTTTGGCGCATTGCTCAGTCTTTCTTGAGAGCAGCTTCGTGCCCGGCGGCGGCGAGGAACGCACGCAGGTTCTCGGTCGAGACGCCCGGCGGCATGCCGCCGCCGCACGATAGGACGATGCGGGTCGTGTCGTCGACGGACGCGATCGCCTCACGGACCGACTTGTCCACGTCCTCGGGCGTCCCGCCGGCGAGCACGTCCCGCGGCGGGATGTTGCCGAAGAGCGTTACGCGGTTGTCCGTCAGGTCCTTCATCTCGGACAGGCCGTGCTCGAAGCCGAAGTTGAACAGGTTCACGCCGATCTCGTTGAGGTGCTTGGCCGTGATCAGGCCGTGGGCGTCGTTGTGGAGGAACCGCACCTGGGCATCGATCGCCGCGTAGATCTGCTTGAGGTAGGGCGTGGCGAACTCCTGGAAGTCCTCCTCGCCGATGAAGCCCAGGATGTCGTCGAGGATGAGGATGCCGTCGGTGCTCGGGAAGGTCCTCGCCTGGAGCTGCACCCAGTCGATGAGGTAATCGGTGATGGTCTTGAGCAATGCGTGGATGGGATCGGGGTCGGTCTTCATCCCGATGAGGAATTCCGTGTTGCCCATCAAGAACGTGCCGACGTTGAGCGGTCCGCGGGCGACGGCGAAACGGATCTGATGGCCCGCCTCCTCGATCGCGGGCCGGCAATGCTCGAGCCGCTTGCGCACGAAGGGCGCAAGCCCGTCCTTGCTCGGGTCGGGCTTCTTGACGGAGGCGATCGCCTCGACGCTCGGGATGGCAACCTCGGCGAACGGGAACTCGTCCTCATACCAGACGCAGCGGGCGCCGAAGGCGGACGGCTCGGTGCACATGCCGTACTCGGACCAGAAGCCGGGCAGGAAGAGGACATCGGGGAACGCGCGGATCGCGCGGAGGTTCGCATCGAGCCACTTCGTCTCGCTCGTGTAGTAGTCGAGGATCGTCATGCCCGCCCAGTTCGGCAGCCACGGGCTGTCGATGATGAAGCCGACGGGCAACGGGTCGACCGCCTCACCGTCGATCACACCGAGCAGCCGCTTCCAGTGTTCTTCCGTCATGCCTGCGTCTCCAGCTGATGCCGTCTCTTCCGGCGGAGGGCCCGGTCCCACGCCGCGGGCGAGCAAGGATCGGTGGCGAGAAGGAAGCGAGCAACACGAGCCGGGTCGTTCCCGATGTCGCTCGCCGCGGATTGGGTGGACGGCGGGCTACTACTGTTCCTGAAACCGGGCGGGCTCGGCGTAGGGAGGCCCGTAGTCGTCTGCGGCCGGCGGGCCCTCGGCCCCGGCAACCCGCTGGACGTCTTCGGTCGCCTCCTCGTCAGGAGACGGTGGCGTATCGGGCTTGCCGAGCGGTCGGGCGTCGTGGTCCATTCCCAAAGCCTGTCGGCTCAGATAGCCGTCGCTGACCATGGGCGTGCCCGGGGGCACCATGCACATGCTGACGGGACATCCCATCGTATTCAGCAGCAATCGCGCGAAGGAATACGGCAGTGCGACGTAATCTTCGACGGTCCACGCGAAGCGGCCGTCCTCACTGCCCTTGTCCTCGAAGGGGTCCTCGAACCAGAGGGGCCAGTGCACGACATCACCCTTGGGGTAGGTGGCCTTTTGCTGAGGCCATTCCCGCCGTCGGACGATCGGGGAGACCTCGGCCGATCGGGCCAGCTCCTCGCTGTGCGTCTTCATCTCTTCTTCGGTGGCGGCCTCGTCGGCGAAGGGATTGATCGCGTGGGCGCAACCCGTCAGCAATAAGGCGACCGTCAGGAGGACACAGCCGCGGACAGCCTTGCTTGCGTTACTGATCATCGGTGTTCTCCATGGCGTAGTTGGGCGCCTCTCTGGTAATGGAAATATCGTGCGGGTGTGATTCGACCATCCCCGCACTGGAGATCCGAACGAAACGGGCCTTGTGGCGGAGGTCGTCGATGGTGGCCGCCCCGCAGCCGCCCATGCCGGCCTGGAGACCGCCCACAAGCTGGAAGATGAACTCCCCGAGCGGCCCGCGATACGGCACGCGCCCCTCGACCCCTTCGGGCACAAACTTGTCCGACTTGCGAGGCCCGGCCTCCCCGCCCTGATGGTACCGGTCGGCCGCGCCGGATCCGCTGATCATTGCCCCGAGGGAACCCATGCCGCGATATTCCTTGAAGCGTCGGCCTCGCCAGACGACCAGCTCGCCGGGCGATTCGTCCAGGCCGGCCAGCAACGAGCCGAGCATGACGCAATTCGCCCCGGCCGCGATGGCCTTGGTGATGTCGCCCGAGAACCGGATGCCGCCGTCGGCGATCACCGGGACGCCCGCCTCATCGGCCACGGACACCGTTTCCATGATGGCGGTGATCTGGGGCACCCCCATGCCCGTCACGACGCGGGTGGTGCAGATCGAACCCGGGCCGATGCCCACCCGCAACCCGTCCGCGCCGGCCCGGATCAGGTCTTCGGCCGCCTCGCGGGTCGCGATGTTGCCGGCAACGACGTCCACGTCGAACTGCGTCTTCATCTTCTCGAGCGTCTCGAGGACGTTCTTGCTGTGGCCATGGGCCGTATCGATCACCAGCACGTCGACGTCGTTCTCGATGAGACGACCCGCCCGCTCGTAGTCGTGGACGCCGATGGAAGCCCCGACGCGGAGTCGGCCCCGGTTGTCCTTGCAGCTTCGGGGATACTCGCGGGCCCGCTCGATGTCCCGCATCGTGATCAGACCCGTCAGGCGGTTCTCGTTGTCGACCAGCAGGAGCTTCTCGACCTTGGCCTTGTTGACCAGCGCCTCGGCCTGGTCCAGCGTGGTGTCCGGCGCGGCGGTCACCAGGTTCTTGCTGGTCATGACCTCTTCGATCTTGCGGTCGTTGTCCGCCTCGAGGAACTTGAGGTCGCGCCGCGTCAGGATGCCGACGAGTTGCTTGCCGTCCACCGTGATGGGCACCCCGGAGATATTGTGCAGCCGCATGACCTCGCGGGCCTTGGCCACGGGATCGCTCGGCCGGAGCGTGACGGGGTCCAGGATCACCCCGCTCTCGGATCGCTTGACCTTATGCACTTCCCGAGCTTGCGCTTCGATGGACATGTTGCGGTGGATGATGCCGATTCCGCCTTCCTGGGCGAGCGCGATCGCAAGGGACGATTCGGTGACGGTGTCCATCGGCGCCGAGCCGACCGGGGTGTTGATCGTGACGTTCCGGCTCAAGCGCGTGTTCAGGTTGACATCGCTCGGCAAGACGTCGGATCGGCTCGGAAGCAGGAGCACGTCGTCGAACGTGATGCCCTCGCCGATGATCTTGCCTTCCGATGAGATTCCCGCACGGTCCATGCGTCGCTGCCTCCTTGGGAAGTAGACCACTGTATCGGCGGTCTCGCCCGTCCGCAAGACCGGCGGGACGCCATCGCACGATCTGGCCCGTCGTCGGACTTTGGCGTATAACCATCACTCCGCCGCGCACGGGCTCGCCGGCCGATCCGCTCGGGGCGAATCCCGCGATGCCGTCATGGACGCGCCACGATTCCGGACTCGCGCGCGGATTCTATCGGGAGATCACCATGTCCTCGTTTGCCACCGACAAGGAGAAGTTCGCCTGGATTCGCAAGCACGTATACGTGCCGGTCGTGTCGGACATCCTCGATGAGCTGGGCCACACCCACCAGGCCATGCACCACCGGCTCCGGCCGTTGAACCCGGACGACTGCACGATCGTCGGCCGGGCGCGGACGCTGCGATGGATGCAGACCGACTACGTCGTCGAGGAGGACCCGTACGGGAAGGAGATCGACGCGATCGACTCGCTGCGGCCGGGCGACGTCGTCGTCCACGCCACGGATTACAGCGGCACGATCGCGCCGTGGGGCGAGCTGATGACGACCGTCTGCACGGTCCGCGGGGCGGTGGGCTGCGTCTGCGACGCCCTCGTCCGCGACTGCAAGCGCATCATGGCGATGAGGTTTCCGGTCTTCCATGCGGGGATCGGCCCGCTCGACAGCAAGGGCCGCGGGCTCGTCGTCGACTACGACGTGCCCGTCCGCTGCGGGGAGGTGCTCGTCCGACCCGGTGACCTGATCTTCGCCGATTACGACGGCGTCGTCTCGATCCCCCAGGCCGTGGAGGAGGACGTGCTCGATCGCGCGATGGAGAAGGTCGGCAAGGAGAACCTCACCCGCAAGGAGCTCCAAGAGGGCAAGACGCTCCGCGAGGTGTACAACAAGTATCGCGTGCTGTAGGCATGTCCAGACGGCTCGGGCGTACAGAGGACCATCCCGATGGGAACGAGATTCCGAATTCTGTGTGGGACACCCTTGTTGCTCGCGTTGGGGATCCCTTCGATCGCAGCGCTGGAACGAGTTTCCCACCATGCCCGGCCCGTCGAGGCTCCGGCCAAGGCACACGTCCGCAAGTGCACGATTGCCCGCAACGACAAGGTCCACGAGTGCTTCCCGAGCCTGTGCAAGACCCGTTCGGGCCGCCTCGTGCTGGCCTACCGCGAGAGCGACGAGCATCAGCCGCGCAAGTTCACACGGTTGATCGTCCGCACGAGCGACGATAACGGGAAGACATGGTCGGCGCGGCACGTCCTCAAGGCCACGGAAAGCCAGGTGCCCAACGCGCTCTACAAGCTCAACTGCCCGAAGGTCCAACCGCTGGACGACGGTCGATTGCTCTACCTGTGCGATGCCTTCGTCAATGACCTGTCGAAGGGGAAGAAGACGCGCTACGTCGACGCGCATATCCTGATGTGGTTCAGCGACGACAACGGGGAGACGTGGTCCGACGCCGCCAAGAGCGACGTGGGCGGCGTCATGCCGGATGAGGTCGTCGAACTCCCAGACGGCACGTGGCTATTGGCCACGCACCTCCCCGACCCCCGAGACGGCCACCTCATCCAGTACGTCACGCGCTCGACCGACAAGGGCAAGACGTGGGGGCCACGTATGGTGATCGCCGACCGAAAGGGCTACAACCTCTGCGAAGCGTCGATCATCCGATGCCCCGACGGGCTGCTGATCTGCTACATGCGGGAAAACAGCGGCCTCGGCCGACCGGTCTACAAGGCCTTCTCGGCCGACAGCGGGAAGACCTGGGACGGTCCCCACGCCACGCTCATGGACGGTGGGCACAGACCAGTGGCACACTTTACCTCTGCCGGCGAGGTATTGATCACCTATCGATACTATCCGGGCAGAGGTATTGGCCTGCGGAACACCTTCGCCTATGTCGAAAGCGAGAAGAGCGCGCGAGAGCCCGTGCGGAGCAGGCAACGCGGTCGTCTTCGGCCGCTCGACTACGACCGCCACCCACGCCCCGACTCGGGATATACCGGCTGGGTCGAGCTGGCGCCGGGTGAGTTCTTCGCCGTCAACTACATCCGGGACGACGCCTCGATGGCGCAGATCCGCGGTTATCGCTTCTTCAAAGAGGGCTTCTAGCCTGAGGGTCCGTGCTGCGCAAGACGAGACAGCCGCGTTCGTCCAGGGCATACGGCGTGCCAAGTCGAACGCCCGACATGCGGATTGACCTTCGGTTCCCGGAGTACGAAGCGCGCAAGGGACAATTCCGACGGCACCCGAGGAGAACAGGAGCATGCATCGAAACCTCACCTGGATTCCACCGACGTTCCTCCTCGCACTGGCCTGCAACGGCCAGACGACGAAGGCCGAACTCGATCTCAGCAACGCGGTCGTGGTGGTTCGGCCGGGGAATCGTCCCGTGGCTGAGGCGATGTCCGCGACAATCCTTGTGGACGAGGTAGCCCGCCGAACCGGGATCCGCTGGCCCGTGGAAACGGAGCTTTCCGACGATGCCCGCTCCGCCATCGTGATTACGACGCGAAACGGCGCGGCCCCGTGGTCGTCGCTCGTGCCCAAAGCGGAAGACGAAGACTCGCCGGAGGCTCGCGCCGAAGGGTTCGCGATCCGAACGCGCGCGCCACCGGCGCGGCCGAAGCGCGTCACGGTCTTCGTCGTCGGGGCCGATCCGCGCGGGACGATGTTCGGCGTCGGCCGACTGCTCCGAGCGCTGCTATGGGCCAACGGCAAGGTGACGCTGCCCGGACCGCTCGACATCGCGACCGCACCCGCGTTTCCGATCCGAGGCCACCAGCTCGGCTACCGCGACAAGGCCAACAGCTACGACGCCTGGACGCCGGAGCAATACGAGCAGTACATCCGCGAACTGATCGTCTTCGGCGCGAACTGCATCGAGAACATTCCCTTCGCGGGGGGGCGGCGCGGCAAGCACATGCCCGTCCCGCGCGAGCAGATGAACATCGAGTTGGGCAGGCTCTGCGCCGCGTACGACATCGATTATTGGGTGTGGACCCCGGCGCCGTTCTCACTGCAGGACGAGAAGCGCCGAACGGAAGAACTCGCCACGTACGAGGCCTTCTACAAAGCCACGCCGCGATTGGACGCGGTGTTCTTCCCCGGTGGCGACCCGGGCAGCAACCCCGTCAAGCTCGTCATGCCGTATTTGAGGGACATCGCCGCGCTGCTGGCCAAACATCATCCCAAGGCGGGCGTGTGGATCTCGCTCCAGGGGTTCGACCGAGGCCAATGCGAGGAGTTCCTGAAATACGTCGTGGACCGAAAGCCGACGTGGCTCACCGGCGTGGTGGCCGGTCCGAGCAGTCCGCCGATCCCGGTCACACGCACCAAGCTGCCGCGGCAGTACAAGCTGCGATGGTATCCGGACATCACGCATTGCGTCCGCTCGCAGTTCGAGGTGCACTACTGGGACCCTGCCTTCGCGATGACGCTGGGTCGGGAGTGCGTCGCCCCGCGTGCGTACGAATACGCGCGGATCTTCCGCTACTGGGCCCCGCACACGGATGGGTTCCTGACCTACTCCGACGGTATCCACGACGACGTCAACAAGGCCGTCTGGAGTCGACTGGGCTGGGAGCCGGACGCCGACGTCCGCGAGACGCTCGTGCAATACGCGAGGTTCTTCTTCGCCGCACGGACCCAGCGCGAAGCCGAAGACGTGGCGGATGCGATCCTCGGACTCGAGAACAACTTCCGTGGTTCGATCGCGGAGAACGGCAGCATCGACGGCGTCCTCGCGCTGTGGCGGGCGATCGAGACGGCTCGACCTGAGCTGCTCGCCGACTGGCGATTCCAGATCCACCTCATGCGGGCGTACTACGACGCATACATCCGCGCGAGGCTCCTCCCCGAGACGAAGCTCGAAGAGGAGGCGGTATCATCCTTGGCTGACGCTGCGGAGATCGGCGCGGACGCGGCCATGGACCGCGCGCTAGCGATCCTCAAGCGTGCCGACCACCGTGTCCGACCCGACTGGCACAGGCGGATCCACGAACTGGCCGAGGCCTCGTTCAAGTCCATCGGCTTTCAAACGAGCGTGCCGCGTTTCGGCGCGAGCGGCTACGAACGCGGCGCGGTGCTGGATTTCCTGGATCTACCTGTCAACGATCGCTGGTGGCTGGAGGATCAGTTCGCGGAGATTCGCAAGCTCTCGACGCAGGCGGAGAAGCTCGCCCGGCTCGAGACCATCCGCAGTTGGGAGGATCCCGGTCCGGGCAGCTTCTACGACGATATCGGGCACGTCGGCAAGAGCCCGCACGTCGTGCGGACCGAGGGCCGGAACACCGATCCGGAGATGCACCGCCACGACTGCTTCAGCCACTTCTGGCACGACGATGGCAAGACGCGCATGCGGCGGTCGTGGATCCACCACATGCGCTGGCCGGCGGGCATTCGGTATGAGGCGGTCGACCCCCGGGCCGAATACGTCATCCGCCTGACGGGCAACGGCGACGTGAAGCTCCGCGCCGACGGCGAGCGGCTCGAGCCACGCACGTACGCCAAGAAGGTCGGCGAGTTCAAGGAGTTCGCCGTCCCGAAAGCCCTGACGGCCGACGGCGTGCTGCTGCTGACGTTCGACCCCATTGACGAATCCCACCTCAACTGGCGACAGCACTCCCACGTTGCGGAGGTCTGGCTGCTGAAGCAGTAGAAGGGTTCCGGCGGGTCAGTCGAGCCACCCCCGCGCGTCGAGGAATTCGCGGGCGACGGCCGCGGCGGCCCGCTTCTTCTCGTCGACCTCGTAGTTCAGCCGCCGCATGGTCTCGTCGTCGAGGATCCCCCCGAGCACGTTCAAGGCCTCGCCCACCTCCGGGAAGGCCTCGAGCACCTCGCGCCGAACGACGGGGGCGGCGTAGTAGGGCGGGAAGTAGTTTCGGTCGTCCCGCAGCGTCTGGAGCTTGAACGCGGCGATGCGTCCGTCGGTGGCAAACGCGCAGATCACGTCGACCTGCTTGTGGGCGACCGCCTGATACATGATGGCGGGATCGAGGTCACGGACCTCCGCGAACCGCAACCCGTACGCCTCGGACAGACCCGGGTAGCCGTCCGGGCGCTCGGCGAACTCCGACGTGAAGCCGGCCCGGAGGTCGGACGCACGCGGCAGGAGGTCGGAGATCTTGGTCCATCCGTTCTTCTTGGCGTCACGACGGCGGACCGTCATCGCGTAGGTGTTGTTGAAGCCGAGCGGCTCGAGCCATTCCGCGTCGAACCGCT
>CAZKCX010000174.1:7006-11092 GCA_964550865.1 uncultured Planctomycetales bacterium | reverse complement strand
ACAGCTCCTCGAGGCCCTCTCGACCCGACTCGGGGTGAAGGGATGCATCCTCCGCCACGGCCTGATCGATCCGGCCATCGCCAAGATGATCGACCGGGACGAGGCCCGCCAGATGAAGGTCCTCCCCCTGTTCAAGGTGGGCGACCGGCTCACGGTCGCGATGGTCGAGCCGCAACGGCTCCCGCTGATCGACCGCTTGGTCACGATGACCGGCTGCGAGATCAACCCGGTCTTGGCCTTGGAGAGCAACCTGGCCGAGTTCGCGGAGCGCTATCTGGCCGAGGAGGTCTCCGTCGACTCCTTCCTGGTCTCCCTCAGCGAGCAGGATGTCGAGTTCGTCGAGCGGGAAGGCGCCGATTCCGACGCCGTCACCGATCTGGATCGGATGGACGGCACGCCGGCGGTGAACCTGGTGAACCTCTCGATCCTGTCGGCCATCCGCGACGACGCCAGCGACATCCATATCGAGCCGGACCAGAAGCAGATGCGCGTCCGCTACCGGATCGACGGCGTGCTGCGCGAGCTGCTCACGGCGCCGCTGCAGATGCACGCGGCCGTCATCTCGCGAATCAAGGTGATCGCCAAGATGGACATCGCCGAGAAGCGGCTGCCGCAGGAGGGCCGCGTCCGGACCATCGCCGAGGGACGGGAGGTGGACCTGCGCGTCTCCACCATGCCGACCATCCTCGGCGAGAAGGCCGTGATCCGTGTGCTCGACAAGGCCAGCCTGCGCATCGAGATGGAAGAGCTCGGGTTCGGTCCGGAGGCCCTGACGGCCTTCCGGCGCATGCTCCTCCGACCGCACGGGCTCGTGCTCGTTACCGGTCCGACGGGAAGCGGGAAGACCACGACGCTGTACTCCGCGCTGGATCTGCTGCGCGACGTCACGACGAACATCATCACCGTGGAGGACCCGGTCGAGTATCAGCTCGAGATGATCAACCAGGTCCAGGTGCAGGACCAGGTCGGCATGACGTTCGCCCGCGCGTTGCGCTCCATCCTGCGGCAGGACCCGGACGTCATCATGGTCGGCGAGATTCGCGACGCGGACACCGCCCAGGTCGCCATCCAGGCGGCGCTGACGGGTCACCTGGTGCTCAGCACGCTCCACACCAAGGATACGGTGGGCACGATCGCGCGCTTGTTGGACATGGGGGTCCAGCCGTACCTGATCGCCTCCGCCTTGAACGGGGTGGTCGCGCAGCGGTTGGCGCGGACGATCTGTTCGTCGTGCCAGACCACCTATATGCCCGAGGCGTCCGTGCTCGCCCAGGCGGGATGGGGCGAGGACGCCCCCGGGGTCTTCTACCGGGGTGCGGGCTGCAAGAAATGCCACGATTCCGGGTTCCAGGGACGCGCGGGCATCTATGAGGTCCTCGAGATCGACGACACGCTCTACCGGATGATCCAGCGGAGCTTCGACGAGGCCTGCATACGGGACCACCTCTTGGATATCAGGTTCCGCACCCTTCGGGAAGAGGGGCTGCTGCTCGTCCGAGAGGGCAAGTCGACCCTGGAAGAGGTCCTCCGCGTCACGCACATGGAAGCCCAAGAGAAGATCCGGGCCGAATCGTCCGGCCCGGCGAAACCGGTCGCCGCGGGAGCCACGTAGCCCCCGGGAGGCGCTTAGGTGCCCTTCACCTATGAGGCCGTAGACAGCTCGGGCAATGAGGTGCAGTCGGTCATCGACGTGGAGTCCGCCGATGAGGCCATGGCCGCGCTGCATGCGCGCGGGCTGTTCGTCACCCAGGTGGCGGAGGTCCAAGAGACCAAAACCGCCAGGACGGAGCGCAGGGGCTCGCCCCTGGCCGGTCGGGCGGGCAACGCCCGAGACCGCATGCTGTTCACGCAGCAGATGTCCATGATGCTGCACGCGGGCAGTCAGGTCGTCCCGGCGCTGACGGCCATCGAGGCCCAGGTCGACAAGGCCGGTTGGCGAAAGATCATCCACGAAGTGTGTCACCGCGTGCAGGACGGCGCGCCCCTGAGCGAGGCGATGGCCGACTATCCCCAGGTCTTCGACGAGACGTTCCGCGCCATCCTGGCGGCGGGCGAGAGTACGGGCAAGACGGCCGATGCCTTCGACCGGCTGGCCGCCATGACCAAGACGCAGCAGGAGATCAAGGTCAAGGTGGTCGGCGCGATGATCTACCCGATCATCCTGATCTTGCTTTCCATCGCGGTCGTCAGCGTCTTGATGTTCTACGTCCTTCCGAAGTTCGATGCGCTCTATGCCACGCTGGGCACGGAACTGCCGGGAATCACGACGTTCATGATCTCGGTGTCGCGCGTCATGGCGGAGCACTGGCCCGTCTTCGCGGGGTTGGCGATCGGCGTGGTCGTGGCCGGTGTCTTGGCCACGCGGCTGCCGGCCGTGCGCGCGGTGTTCGATCGGTGCATCTCGTCGCTGCCGCTGGTCAGCTCTGTGGTGCATCGCGTAATTCTGGCCAAGATTTTCCGTGTCTGGGGCACGCTCGTTCGCAGCAACGTCCCGCTCTTGGACGGCCTGCATCTGTGTCGGAGCTCCACGCGGAACGTCCGCTTCCTGCAGATGCTCGACAACGTCATCGAGTCCCTGGAGCAGGGCGATACGGTCGGCGAAACGCTGTCGCGAGAACCCCTGGTGCCTCCGACGATGGCGGCCGCGATCGCCACGGGGGAGCAGAGCGGACAGTTGGGCCAATCGCTCCTGTACCTGGCCGACTACCTGGACGAGGAGAACGGCGAGACGATCGGCACGCTGACCCGACTCGTCGAGCCCTTCATCCTGATCGTGATGGGGGCCGTGGTCGGCCTGATCGCCATTGCGCTCTTCTTGCCGCTGTTCGACCTGACCGCGGCCGCTTCGGGCGGGAGGTAAGGAATCGTTCCATGAGGTGGCCTTTCCAGAATCAGACCGGTCCGATTGCCGTCGACATCGGCACAGCGTGTCTCCGCGCGGTGCAGATGAATCCCATCGGCAGCAGCCGGCCCTTCCGCCATTGGATCAACCAGTCGCTGCCGCAAACGGACAAGGAATCCCAGGCGGCCGCCGGCGAGGAGCCCTTGCCGGGGTTGGCCCATGCGAAGCTGACGGGGCTCAAGCCGTTTGCCGGTCGTCAGATCACGACCGCGCTGGCCCCGCCGGACATCGATCTCTGCACGCTGAGCGTGCCTGACAAGCTGCTCACCCAGCCGGTCGACAAGCTGATCCGGGCAATCCGTCAGGAGGTCGCGCGGCACATCCGCATGCCGCTCGACAACGCCGAGTTGGACGCCTGGCAGCTGCCCAAGCCACAGGGCAACGGGCCCAACCTCATGGTCGTGGCCGCACCGCGGGCGACCATCCAGAAGCTCCTGCAATGGGTCGAGTCGCACGGCTGCACGTGCGCGCGCATCGACGCCGCCCCGTTGGCCGTCATGCGCGGGTGCGCTCGGATGATGGAAGGCATCGCCGAGGACACGCTCTGGGGGGTCTTGGACGTCGGGTTCCGGGCGAGCCGCTTCTATCTCGGCATCGGCCAGATCCCCATCTACGTCCGAGGCATGCGGGCATGCGGCGACCTCATGACGCGCCGGATCGTCAATGAGCTCGAGGTCGACGTCCCCATGGCCGAGCGCTACAAGCGGCACTTCGGCATCCATGCCGAGACGAGCGGGTATCGACCCGTTGTGGGCGGACGCGGGCCCGCCGGCGACAAGCGGATGGCCAGCATCCTGCTCGGCACCCTGACGCCGATCGTGCGTGGGATCGCGCGGGACATCGAGAAATCGTTCCGTTACGCGATGGATCTCTACCCCGGCCTGCCCGTGCGCGAGCTGGTCCTCGTCGGCGGGGGAAGCGCGTTGGACGGCCTGCCCGAGCTTCTGCACGACCTGCTGGGGATCCCCGTCCGTCGTGCCTGTGCCGAACGGCTGCAGGCGGAGGGCGCGAACCATCCCGCCCTCTCGGAGAAGGTCATACTCCAGATGGCGACGTGCCTCGGCCTGAGCCTGGCGGAGGTGGACGCATGACCGTGCAGGTGAATTTGCTGCCGAGGGACTACCAGCTGCGGGCCAAGCGCCCCGCACGGTTCCGTCTCTGGCTGATGATCGCCGCCGCCGTGG
>CAZKCX010000174.1:0-6996 GCA_964550865.1 uncultured Planctomycetales bacterium | reverse complement strand
GGTGGAATCCGTCACGATGAGGAGGCGGGTATCGGCGGTGGCCGTGGCGGTCGCCCAGGTGATGTCGGCCACGTTCCTGACCGTCAAGGCCAAGGCCACGCGTCGTGCGGTTCGTGCCGCGTCGGAGCTCGAGCAACGCGAGGGCGATCTCGTCCGAGAATTGACCGCGCTGAACGAGAAGGAAGACGCGCTCGCCCGGAAGCTCGCGCTGACCCAACGGCTTCAACGCAAGCATCGTTGGAGCCGGGCACTGTCGCTGCTGGGCGCCCACATGCCCAACAAGGTTCTGCTGACGCGGCTCGAGACCAACCCGCCGCGAGACCTGACCGCCGGGGCTAACCCGCCTGCGGGCGGGGGCGCGCGAAAGATGATACGCCGCGGGCTCGAACCGAAGACCGAGTCCGCGACGGCACGAGGCCTGCGCATCAACGGGATCGCGGCGGACCACGACTCCGTCGCGCGCTTTCTCGGGGCCCTGGGGGACCAGGCGCTGTTCGGCGAGGCGGAGCTCAAGGCCTCCGAGCGGCAGCAGTTCTTGGAGGACTTCGCCATCGCCTTCACCATCGAGACGACATGGCAATGAACACGCTGGACTGGCGAAAACATGACGTCGATATCGCGGGCGCCGCCATCGTCGCCGTGGTGGCCGTCGTCGGATACGCGCTCGCCATCCACGGGCCGCTGAGCGACTCGGTGAGCTACGAGCGCGCCAAACGGCGGGAGAAGCAAGTGCAGCTGGCCGTCTCCGCCCTCGAGGCCAAGATCGCCTCCGCCGAAGCGAAGCTCGGGGCCAACAACGCCACGCTCGAGAGCATGAGCGCGACCCTGCCGAGCTCGCACGACGTCCACAACCTGATCGCGCGGATCCACGCGATCGCCTCGGGATGCGAGGTCGTCTTGACCCGCCTGCATCCGACCGCCACCGCCCGGGAGACGGGGTACCAGGTGATCGCCCTTCTGGTCGAAGGGCGGGCGACGTTCCCGAAGCTGCATCGCTGGTTCGCACGCATGGAATCCGAGGTCCCGTACGTGGACATAAGCAATTTCTCGATCCGCAAGGCGAACGAAGGTCCGGTCGACGAGCAGGTCGCCTGTCTGTTCGAGTGCTCCTTGAAGTTCTACATCGGCGCGGCGGCAGAGGAACCGGCCGACGCCGAGACGGCGGAGCAGCCATGAAGATGAGTCAGAAGAAGATGGTGTTGTACGGCTTCCTGCTGCTCGCGGGCGGCGTCGGCTTGCTGATCGACCGGATGTATGTCCTGCCGGCGAGTGCGGAGGCCGCCGGCGCGCTCGACGTCGCCCTCCGGAGCGGACGAGATTCGAGTGAATCCTTGCCGATCGGGGAAGGCCCGCCCCTTGCGGCGATCTTCGATCCCACGAAGCCGTCCGCTTCGGCGCTGGAGGGCCCCGACGTGACCCCCGAGAGTATGATCCTCCGCGACGCGTTCGGCTTGACACCGGTCCTCCGCGAGATCTACCAGGCGCGATCCGAGGAGGAGAAGAAAGAGAAGGAAATCGAAGCCGAGAAGAAGGCCGAAGAGCGGCAGAGACTCCGAACCGCCTTCCAGGCCGACCACGCCCTCAGAGGTGTCTGCATTCACCCGGACGACCGATGGGTGATTGTCGACGACCGCGTGCTCCGGATCGGCGATCGCCTGGACGGTTTCGTCCTGCGGGAGATCCATGATTATCGGGCCGTGTTCCAGGGCGGAAAAGGCTCCGTAGAATTGCTTCTGCCAAGGGAAACAGCTGCTAAAGTCGGTCGATAGATTCAACGATGATAGGAACACGGGGCTCGACGAGCACGCCCCGACCTCGGTCTCGCAGAGAAACATAGGCGTATTCTTTCGGGATGAAGGGAAATCACATGTACGCGAAAGCAAGGCGAGGTTTCACGTTGGTCGAGTTGGTGATCGTGATCGTGATCCTGGGGGTGATCGCGGCCATCGCGGTGCCCAGGATCAGCCGTGGTGCGGTCGGTGCCGACGAATCCGCCATCAAGCAGAACCTGGCGGTCTTGCGGACGGCCATCGAGATGTTTGCGGCCGAGCACGGCGGCCTGTATCCCGGTGACGACGGCAGCGCCTCGACCTTCGAGGACCAGCTCCTGACGTTCACCAACAAGGCCGGCGACACGTCCGCCACGAAGACGGGCGCGTACGTGTACGGTCCGTACCTTCGCAAACAGATGCCGCCCTGCCCAATCGGCCCCAACGCCGGCAACAACAACGTGAGCATGGTGACGACGGGGCCTACGGCCAACGAGGCCGGCGACTTCGGTTGGATCTACAACTACAACACCGGTGAGATCATCGTGAATTGCGACGACGGCAGCGACGCCGACCCGAACGACACCTACGATACGTGGTAAGCGCGTACTCGACTCATTCGCTCGCCTGCCGGCAGCGTCGACATGTTTCGATCCGTTCAGCCGATACCGGGGCCGCGACGCACGCGGCCCCGCTCTTTTACCCTGATCGAGCTCCTGGCCGTCGTCGTCATTATCGGAATCCTCGCGGCGGTCGGCATCCGGTCGATCGCCTCGCCGATCGTCAACCAGCAGTTCGACGCCGCCCGGAAGCGGATCGAGGCGGACTTCTCCCTGGCCCGACAGCACGCGATCTCCACGGCTATGCCCCAGTCCGTCCTGTTCGACGTGTCCGCCCGCTCCTACAGCATCCCGAACCTGCCCGATCCGGATCGGCCCGGCGGGGGCGATTACACCGTCGACCTGTCGAAAGGCCCGTATGAGATCCAAGCACTGGCCGTGACGTTCGATGTGCCCTCCGAGGCGAACGACGACACGGCCGAGATCGTCTTCGACGCCTCCGGCAAGCCCGACAGCGGCGGCACGATCTCCCTGCAGATCGGGGATCGAATCGACACGCTCACCGTTGACGCCGAGGACGGACGCGTCGTCGCACCGTGAACCAGAGGTCTCACCCATGTCCCGTGGCAGCACGAACCATCCGGTCCCTAGACGTTCCTCACGGGGCTACACGCTCGTGGAGGTCCTCGTCAGCTCGACCGCCATGGGCCTGCTGACCGCGGGCATCGCCTCGGCCCTCCTCATCGCCACGCAATCCCTGGACGACACGCGGAGCGCGCCCTATCAGGTCCACCGCGCCACGGTGGCCGCCGACGAGATCGCCCGGGACTTGAGCTGCGCCAAGGCGTTCACCACCGCATCCTTCGGCAGCTCCCCTTACGTGCTCGAGTTCACGGTGGCGGACCGCGACGGCGACGACGGCGACGAGGTCATCCGGTACGAATGGACGGGCACGAGCGGCGATCCGCTCACGCGGAGCGTCAACGGCGGCGCGGCGATCAGCGTCCTCGATTACCTGCACTACGCCGTCCTCGACTTCAACAAGGGCGACGACGAGAGCCTGCTGATCTACGAGAACAGCGGCGGGCACTCGACGGAGTTCGACGTCGAGGCCGATGATTGGGTCGGCCAGTTCTTCTGGCCCGAGTTCTCCGACGAGGTCACGAGCTGGAGCCTGACGCGCGTCGAGTTCCATGCAAGGATCCAGGACCACTCCGGCAATACGACGCGCATCCAGATCCGACGGGCGATCGGCGGCCTGCCGAGCACCAACCCCGACGACGTGTTGGCCGAGGTCGTCGTCGAGGGCTCGGAGGTGGGATGGGATTGGTATCCGCCCGTGGACGAGGTTTGCTTCGACGACGAGGACCTGAAGGGGCTCCCGCCGGAACAGGCCTTGTGCATCGTCTTCAAGTACGAGGACACCGTCTCCGGCGACGATACGATCGGCGTCCACTATCAGAGCTCCGGGGCGGGCACCGAGCGGACGTACATGGTCAAGACCACGGACTACGGCGCGACCTGGTCCGCGCCCAGCGGGCAGTCGATATGGATCAACGTCTACGGGAAGGTGGCCACCAGCGTCCAGTGGACCTCACTGACGATCTTCCCCGCCCGCGACCCGAACCGCGTCGACGCCGGGTCCCTGTGGGACATCAGCGAGCGCGTGGACGTGGGCGTTCAGATGCTCAATACCCCCGCGGAGCCGCCGAAATGAAGGGGAGAAACACATTCCGATCTTCCCTCATCCAGCGGCGGCGCCGAGGCCTGACGCTGGTCGAGGTGACCGTCTCGATCGCCATCGTCGGCGTCATGATGGTCGCGGCCTTGAGCACCGTGACCAGTGTCGTGACCGCGCGACACGTCACGCAGAACAAGCAGATCGCCCGGACGCTGGCCGAGCTGCTCATGTCGGAGATCCTCAGCAAGGCCTACAGCGATCCCGAGACCACCGGCTATAGCTTCGGGCTCGAGGCCGACGAAACCGGGACGGGCGATCGTCAGCCCTTCGACGACGTCGACGACTACGACGGATGGACCTCCGACACGATGGAATGGCAAGACGGCATCATCTTCCTGGCCCGAGACGGCTGGGAACGATCCGTGCAAGTCGATTGCGTCAGCCCGGGCGATTTCTCATGGGTCTTGCCCAGTGGGTGGGACCTCGGCGTCAAGCGGATCATCGTGACGGTGACGTACCAGGATGAGCCTTATGCGGAGCTCTATGCGCTGCGCGGCGACACGGAGGTGCGGTGATGGCCTCTGGCCCCCACCATGGCTGTCCAACCACCCGGCGGCTCGGGTGGCCTATGGCTTTACTTGTCCCGAGCCCCGTCGAGGGAGCCGTGGGGGCCCATCGCTCGCACGATGGGGACGCGAATCACCGCTTGAATTCGTGTCCCCCACCTCTGAAGAGGGTGGCCACACATAGCGCATCTCCTTCAGGGGCAGAATGCACTCTTGCCTCTGAGCAGCTTCGCTGCCCCAGCTACGTGCACCAAGGGCGCAACCGGGCATCGGTCCCTCACCGCCGACGGGGTTCGGCCTATCTCGTCGTGCTGGGGACGGCCACCATTGTGGCCATCATCGGGCTGTCGTCGGTGATGGTCGCGAGGCTCCACCATCGGACGAACACTCTGTCCGCCTCCTCCAGCGAGGCCCGGTTCTACGCGCAATCGATGGCGGAGGCCTTCATCGGCGGCACCAAGGGGATCCCCACTTGGCGCACCTTTTTGGGCGTCGCCAGCGGCGAGGTCTACGGACCCGTGGGGTTCGGCAACGGGCAATGCTACATCTCGCTCGTCGATGAGGACGGGGACCTGGGGGATGATCTCTCCGATGGCGTGGAGGTCTACACCACCGCCGAGGTGGGGGATCCGAATCACGGCACCTTTGCGCGGTATTCCTATTGCGTCAAGGCCAGGCCCGCCTCGTTGACCTCGCTGACGGCCGCCATCCTAGGACACAACTCGTTCACCGTGCATGGCGGCGGCCGACTGAACCTCGACGGCGGCCCGGCCGTGTGCGACGAGGGGACGTCGTCGCTGTTCGCGGCCCTGCCCGGATCCATGGTGGACGGCGACGTCATGGCGGAGCAAGTCATCGACGTCTTCGCCAACATCACCGGGACAATCACGAGGAAGGCACCCAACCTGACCATGCCGGACCCCAACGTCTTCACGTACTACCGAGGCATGGCCACGGAGATCCCGTGGGGGTCGATCCCTTCCGGCAAGTTCGAGAAGGCGATCTTGAGCCACACGCAAAACCCGTACGGGGCGACCAATCCAAACGGCCTGTACTACATCAACACGCAGGGCAACGACCTGACGATCGAGCTGTGCCGGCTGAAGGCCACGCTGATCCTGAGCATCAGCAGCGGCAAAGAGCTCAAGGTCGAGAAGTCCGTCCATTGGGAGCCGCACAACAAGAACTACCCCGCGCTGATCTTGAGCGGAAACGCCGAATTCAAGCCCGAGCGCGACCTCTCCGAGTCCGAGGCGGATGTCAACTTCAATCCCGCGGACCTGCCCTACGAGACGCACAGCGACACGGACAAGAGCGACTCGTATCCCTCGATCATCAAGGGGCTGGTGCACATTATTGGCGGAAGCGCCTTGCTGGAGAAGACCGCCGCCTTCGAGGGGTGCGTCCTCGTCGAGGGAAGCATCACGGTCGAGGACTTCGTCACCGTCGAGCGCGACTCGAGCCTGGCCGGCGACCCGCCCAGCGGGTATTCTTCCACACGGTTGACCGTGATCCCGGGCACGTGGCGACGCGTGACCGATCCGAACGAGATGCCGCTGCCATAGGCGTAAGCTCGATCGACGGCCCGCAGGCACACGCGTCCTCGCGACCGACATCGGTGCCCCGGCAACCTGTTTCCTGGGTGGCCCACGGCTTTAGAGGTGTACCTGTTTAGCGTCGTGTGGTACTACCCCGAAGGGGTGAAGGTGTGTAGCCAGGGGCGAGAGCCCCTGGGAACCGTGCCGCATCCGCCAACGAGCCCCGACGGGGCGACAGAGGCTTCGGCTGCGCTCAGGACAAGCAAAGCCATGGGCCACCTAAATGAGTTTACGTGGAATGGGTGCCATCCGTCGTGGGTGCCACTGCTCTGTGAGCAGTGCTCCCCGCAAGGTTCCCAAGGCATGCACTGCTGACACAGCAGTGGCACACGTCTTCGGGGCGGCCCCACAACCGTGCAAGCCAATGTAGACAGTCGCCGGCGCCGTGTGCCCGGATACCGAAGCCCCCCGCCATTCGGAAAGGAGACCGTCATGGCCGAAACCCCCCATGCCCATCGCCCTCGAACGCTTCAATGCCTGCTCTTTGCCGCCGGTATTCTCGTGGGGCTGGCAGCAAGTGAACTGTCCCGCCCGCCGCGCGCGCACGCCCAGATCCCCGACGCCGCCGCCCAGCGGCATCAGGTGGCCCGGGCGGCCCAGGAGACCAACGCGCTCCTGCGGCAGATGCTCGATCACCTCAAGGGCGGCACGCTGAAGGTGAAGGTCGTCGAGGAGGACAAGGGCTCGAAGACCGCGCCGGCGCGCCCTCCCTCCCGAAAGCGCTGAGGGGCGCGAAGAGCCCGCCGTTGCGCCATGCGATGCGCGCACGGACACGGTCCGTCCCCGGATTGTCGCGCACCCTCCCCATGTATTTCTAGTACT
>CAZKCX010000173.1:0-11110 GCA_964550865.1 uncultured Planctomycetales bacterium | reverse complement strand
ACCCGCAGGACAGCCCCAGCCAGGAGCAGCTCGATACGAACTTCGCCTATGCGGCCCGTTTGATCGGCCACATCCTGGGTGACGGCATCGACGACGAGACCGACTTGGAGTTCAGCAAGGACCCGAAGTTGGATGTCGCCGTGAGCATGTACTACAACGACGACAACGGTGACCTGAACGGCCCGGGCCTGATCTACAGCATCCCCGACATCATCCGACGCGGTCGGGGCATCGGCGGCATCGGCGTCGTCGACGCCACGGGAACCGACTACTTCGGCTTCGGTTCCGATATTGCCTTCCGGTATCGGGGCTTCTCGGCCACCGCGGAGTACTACATGCGCAGCGTCGACGGCGACAGCAAGTACTCTCAGTGGGAGCTCCTCACAGGACGATCGGACGCCACCCACATCCAGGGCGGGTACATGCAAGTCGGCTACTTCATCATCCCGAAGAAGCTCGAGGCCGCCGCGCGACTCGCCGGCATCTGGGACAACGGCGACGACGGCACCTGGGAGTACTCCTTCGGCGTGAACTACTATCCGTTCAGCTCGCATAACTTCAAGATCCAGGCCGACTACACCCGCATCGAGGAAGGCGTCGGCGACTTCAATTGGATCAACGTCACGCAGAACGACGAGATCAACATGGTTCGCGTCCAGCTGCAGGTGGCCTTCGAGTAGAACGGAACCGATCCTGTTCTTGAGAGAGAAGAACAAAGACCCGCGGCGCATCGGCCCGCGGGTCTTTTTGTCTGGTTTGCGAGTCAGGTGCGTCCGAAGGCAAGCGGGATCCGTGCCGGCTCCCGCGAAGCGGATCGGAATGAGCTCGCGGGGCTCCGCCCGACGATCTACCGCTCGCTATGGCGGACAGGCCACGTGATGGGTGGCTGCCCGAAGCGGGTCCCCTCCGCCGTCATCTGTGCGGCCGGGGGCTTGTGAGACCGACCGCGCGAGGCACCGGCCGGAACGATCACGCCCTGATCGTCGAGGGTCTGCTTAATGAAGTCTACGCACTCCTCCGGATCGTCGGTCAGGATGAACAGATCCATGTCGCCGCCCGAGATCGTCTCGAACCCCTCGAGCATCGTGCTCCGCATCCAGTCGATCAGGGGCGTCCAGTAGTCGGAACCCATCAACACCACCGGACGACGATCGGTCTTCTCGGTCTGCATGAGGGTAAGCGACTCGAAGAACTCGTCCATCGTGCCGAACCCGCCGGGGAAGCAGATCACGCCCAAAGCGTATTTGACGAACATCACCTTTCGGCAGAAGAAGTAGTGGAAGTTCAGCGCATGCGTCACGTAGGGGTTGCCGCGCTGCTCCATCGGCAGGGAGATGTTGAGGCCCACGCTCGTGCCGTTCGCCTCGTACGCCCCCTTATTGGCCGCTTCCATGATGCCGGGACCGCCGCCGGTGATCACGGAGAATCCCGCCTCCACCATGGCCGCCCCCGTTCGTTCCGCCAACTGGTAGTACCGGTTCTCCGGCCGCGTGCGCGCCGAGCCGAACACCGAGATCGCGGGACCGATGTAGGCCATGTCCTCGAAGCCTTCGACGAACTCCGCCATGATGCGAAAGACGCGCCATGTCTCCTCGGCGGCCGTACGGAAGATCGGTTCCGGTTGTGCCATCAAGTCTCTCCTTCTCTCGGCAGCGGATCGCCTCCGTGAACCGTGCCCCGCCCGCGAGTCGGGCAGACACGCATTGAAACGCCTTTCGCGAGGCTTGGCAACCGCCGCCGTCTATGCGACGTGACCTCCGCCAGGGAGTCGGTTTCGCCGGCCGGGGAGGGGCCTTCGATTCGCTCGCTCATCCAACCGCGCGGCGGAGACAAGCCGTCGCGCCGGCATCGCTCTGCCAGCCTATGAAAACACGCCGGCATGTCGGGATGGTCGCATATATCGAAGCTAGCAAGTCGGGATTCCCCTATGGCTAATACAGACTCTTTCCTACGCCCATCGATCACAATGCATTGCGCGAGGAAACTGAATCACTGTGGAGCCAGGAAGCCCCTTGTAAAGAAGCGTATGTTAGCGTATGTTAACAAACAGGTGGGTCTGCAGCTTGCACAACAGAAGACGACGTCATCGAGGAGCTTCCTATGACACGCATCCCGAATCCGAACCGAGTGGCCACGTTTGCCCTGGCTTGCCTGTTGCTTGCGCCGGCGTTTGCGTGGGCCCAGGTGAGCTTTGAACGATACCGCGCGCTGGGCGACAGCCTCTCCCATGGCACGCAGGGCGGTCTTATCGTGGACTACCGCTCGCAGCCTCGCGCCTGGCCGAACCTGCTGGCGAGCAAGTTGGGAAGCAGCTTCCCCCTGCCGCTGATGGAGAAGACGACGCTCGTGGCGGGCATGCGTCGCAAGGACTACCCCGACTATGCCTACTGCGCGAACCTCGCCTGCAACGGCGCGGACACGAAGGACACCTGGGACGACGCGTGTGACGAGCTCCCGTGGTACCAGTTCGGCTATGACTGGGATTTCGAGAACGTGGTGCTGCAGCCCCGCGTGGGACACACGCAGGTCTCGGCGGCCGTCGCGGACGATGCGACCTTCGTGACGTTCTTCCTCGGCGGGAATGAGTTCCTCCAGTGCATTCTGCGGACGGGGACCATCTTTGAATTCGCCGGCATCGTGGGCCTCGACGAGATCGATCCGTTGGGCGGAAAGAACCCAACCTCCCAGGCCGAGTTCTTTCAGCGCTATGAGCACGCCATTCAACAGCTCTGGGCGCCCGATCGGGCGGTCGCCGTCGGTACGTTCCCGACGCTCGACCACATCGCCGCGGTGATGGACAAGGAGGAGATCACCGCCATCGTCGGGCCGAATCCGATGCCCGAGGATTGCTTCACGAACGAGATCATCATGGCCGCGATCTACCGGGGCTGGATCCCCGAATGGGACGTCGATCTGCTCTCCGATGATCGCAACTACTACACGCCCGCCGAGCTCCAGGTAATCAACGACGCCGTGACCGGCTACAACGCGACGATCCGGGCCATTGCCGCCGACCCGAACCATCCCTGTGCGGTGGCCGATTTCGAGCAGATGGTCGAGGACGCCGCGGCCGGGGCCATCCACATCAACGGCTGGCGCGTGACCGATCAATACACGATCAACACGGTGGGGCGCCCGTGGGTCAGCTTCTTCAGCAGTGACGGCGTCCACCCGAGCGACACCGGGCATGCGATGATCGCCTACTCCTTTATTGAGGCCATCAACAACTTCTACGGGACGAGCGTGCCGCAGTTTACCGAGGCCGAACTGACGGCCATTCTCAACAACGACCGCTTCGCCGACAACGACGGCGACGGCCGGATCGAGGGCCTCAGCGCCGAGGCCTTCTACTATTGTGTCAACTGGTTCCTGGGCGATGCCTACACCGGCGATTCCGGCGAGACGCCGCGGAGCGCCACGTCCCTCACCGTGAACGTGACCAATCCCTCCTGGGGAACCATCGGGGAGAATCCGCCCGGGCCCGAGCATTTCACGGGTTCGACCGTTACGCTGACGGCCTATCCGGACGTCGCCAATGGAAGGCTCTTCAGCCACTGGGAGGGGGACGTGCCCAACGGCTACTCCGAGCAGAACCCGATCACCATCACCATGGACGGCGACAAGACGGTCACGGCGGTCTTCAAGTGCGGCAGTGGAGGCCCGGCCAGCGCGTTCCTTCTGGTGGTGACGATGCTGGGAATGCCGGCGATCGCTCGCATCCGACGCCGGTAGGATCGCCTCGGGTTCGTAAGGGCGTCGCCCGGTACGCCGAGCGGGCAGGGCGAGCTATTGTATCGGCCCGGCCTGTAGGGCGTTTCGGTTCCGTGCCATGACACACGCCAGTTGCAGGGCCTTCTTCATCGGCTCGATGTGCACGCGGTCTTGGCCGACCGACTCGAACGACGGTCCGGTCTGGGGCGCGAGGTGGATGGTCGGCAGGCCCAACGTGCCGATCACCATTCCCTCGGGGGCCATGAGTCGCACTGCCACCGCGCCCTGATCGTGGTAGAGGGCGACCACGCCGTCGAAGCGGCAGCCGTTGCGCCGCGTGAACGCCTCCGCCGCGGGGATAGGGCCTTCGACCTGCATCCCTCCCTCTCGTGCCATCGTAATCGCCGGCTCGATAATGCGGTCTTCTTCGTCCCCGTAGCGTCCGCCTCTGACGCCGGGAGGATTCAGGCTGCACACCCCGATACGAGGTCGCTCGATCGCGAAGCACGTCCGCAAGACCTGATGCAGCCGATCGATCGGGTGAAAGACCAGCCCGATGGCGAAACGATGCCACAGCGCGAACAGCGGCTCGTTGTCGCTGGCCAGCGCGACACGGAGCGGACCGCCGAGCAGGATCTTGGTGAAGCGACGCACGCGAAAGGCATCGGCCAACATGTGCGGAAGGGAATCGTGACGGATGCCGGCATGCTTCCAGCTCTCCAGCGAAAGGGGGGCGGTCACGATGGCGTCCAGTCGCCCGGCCTTCGCCCGGGCGATCGCCTCGGACAGGAATCGCATGGAGGCCTCGCCGCCCATGCGGGTCGGTTGCCGAACGGGCCGGGGAAAGATGCCGAACTCGTCGAAGTCGGCCACCACCACGCCGCTCTCGATCCGTAGCATGGAGTCGTAGGAACGGCGAAACCAATAGGGGGTGATCTCGTAGTTGTCGGCCGCGTAGAGGAGCGCTTCGTGCAGGCCGAAGATGAGAAAGCGCCCCTGCTGCCGAAGCTCGATATCGTCCAGCGCGCGAACGATCAACTCGGCGCCGATGCCGGCCGGGTCGCCCATCGTGATGCCGATGAGCGGGCGGTCGGACCCGTTTCCTTCCTCCCCCTGTGCGTTGTGGTGCCTTCCAGACATCGTACCGCTCACAGCATCAATCAGACGAACCCGCCCTCGATGAGCTTGGTCATCGTTACGCCCCCAGTGGCGTCGGATTCGATCCCTTGGCCTTTCGCCCCCTGCACGTCCATCTGACGCACGACGATTCGCGCGATCAGGTCCGTCTCGACGTTGACGGAATCCCCGATCTTCCGCGAGCCCAGCGTCGTCAGCTCGAGCGTCGTCGGGATGACGGCCACGCTGATCTCCTTGTCCGTCACGTCGACGAGCGTCAGGCTGATCCCGTCGATGGCGACGGACCCCTTGGGGACCATGTATCGCATCAGCTCGGCGGGCGGCTCACACCACAGCTTCCACTGTCCTGCCGTCGTCTCGATGCGACCGACGCGGGCCACCCCATCGACGTGTCCCTGGACGAAATGGCCGTCCAGGCTCGAACCGATCCGCAGGGATCGCTCGACGTTCACGCGGTCCCGCGCCCGGAGCTTCCCGAGGTTCGTGCGCTGGACCGTCTCGACCACCGCATCGAAGGTGGCCACCTCGCCGCGGACGCTCGCCACGGTCAGGCAGGCGCCGTTGACGGCGACGCTTGCCCCATGGGCAAGGCCCTCCGTGAGCGAGCCCAGCTCGACCTCGAGCTGCATCCCGGCGGGGCTGCTTCGAATCGCCCGGACGGTTGCGACGGACTCTATGATCCCTGTAAACATATTGTTCTCTTATGGTTACGCCGGCATATCGCCACATTTCACACCTTTGATCGTAGAGAGCGGCCCATCGAGTGTCAAGGCACTCGACCGGGTGGCCACGTGGGTAGTTCGTCAACTGGCCGTAGAGCGGGCGGGTCTATATGATGCGCCACCTTGGCAGGAGACAAACGATGAGCGAACTCACCTTCTCCATCTTGGGCGAACCGCAGTGCAGACGCATCATCGATGAGGCCTATCGCCTCGTGGCGGAGGTGGGCGTCAAGGTGGAGAGCGAATCCCTTTGCACCACCCTCGCCAAGAAGGGTGCGGGCGTCGACGCCGGTTCGGGACGCGTCCGCATGTCCCCCGAGATGGTTCGCGAGCACCTCGGGCAGATCCCGCGCCGCCCCCGGCTGGAGACGATCGACGGCCGGGAGATCGGCATCGGCGGAGGCGGGCGACGGTGCGTCTCGCTCGTCCTGGATCCGGTCATCGTGGACTACGACGAGGGGGCTCGCGCGCCGCGACTCGACGACGTCGCCAAGCATGCCCGGATCGGCGACGCCCTGCCGCTGATCAATACGACCTACAAGATGGACCAGGGCCTGAGCGACGTGCCCATCGAGACGGTCAACGCGACGACGCTCTTCCACTTCCTCGTGAACACGACGCAGTCCGTCACGGGCAACCCGGCCGATATGGACTCGATGCGCCTCTGGTGGGAGATGATCGAGGTCTTGCTGGAAGGCCAGGACATCCGCAAGCGTCCCATCGCCTCGTTCGGCAGCCACGTTACCAGTCCGTTGCGGCTTGGACGGCACGAGGCGGAGCTCCTGGAATTCCTCGCCGAGCGGTGGATCCCGACGACGGGCGGCTCGTGCCCGATGGCGGGGGCGAGCAGCCCCTTTTCCCTGGCCGGGACGCTGCTCCAATGCATAGCCGAGACGCTGTTCCACCTGACGACCGCGCAGATCCTCCAGCCCGGCCTGCCGATGCTGGCCGGCGCATCGGTGTTCGCCTTCGACATGCGGCGCGGCGACGTGACCGCCGGCGGCATCGGGACCACGCTCATGGACGCGGCCTACATCGAGCTCTGCCATGGGTTGGGGCTTCCGGTCTCCGGCTGCATCGGGTTCGCGGACCCGCCGGTCCTGGACGCGCAACTCGGCGCCGAGGCCGCGCTGGCGACGCTCGGCATGGTGCTGGCTCGAGCCGACTCCTTGAACGGCCTCGGGACGATCGGCAACGCCTCGGGCGTCTCGGCCGAGAAGATCGTCATCGATCACGACCTGATCGAGTTGGCCGACCGGGCGGCGGAGGGGATCACCGTGGACGAGAAGACGCTGGCGTACGACGCGATCGCGGAGGTGGCATCGAGCGGCGGCGACTTCATGTCGCACGAGCACACGATGTCGCTCCTGCGATCGGGCGAGCACTACTACGGTGGCTCGTTCGGCCGCGGCGGGCCCGCCCACTTCAGCGGGCCGATGTTGGAGTCCGTGCACGAGCGCGTCCGCGAGATCCTCGAGACGCACACGCCGGCCGTATCGGACAAGACGCGAGAGGAGCTCGCCCGCGTCGCCCGCAAGCATGGCGCGAAGCTCTGATACGCATTCCGATCTGGATTCGCGCGGTGCAGGTGACACCGCTCTGCGAGCGGTGCACGCACACTAAGGGTGCCGCTGCTGCGGGAGCAGTGCAGGTCGATTGCCGGCAAGGCCTCGGGTGGGTGGCCGCCCGCTGTGCTCCCGAAAGACACGGACCTCCGGCTGAATTCGCGTTCCCAATCGCTGAGGAGATAGGCCACCCGATCTTTCATATCCCTGGGTGGCCCATGGCTTGAGCCATGGGGGAACACGAATTCTTGTGCACCGATCCTGGTGTTCAGCGCCAACGGGCGCCCACGATACCTGTTTCTTCACGCCCGCGCGATCCGATCGACGATCACCGACACCGCCCCGAAATCGTCGTCGACTCGACCGGTGACGACCACGGCGAAATCGCAGAACAGCAGGTTGGCGTACTTGCGATACGGTCGCGGGAACAGCACGGCCTCGTACAGTGCCGTTTCGTCCTCGAACGAGACGAACTCCATGTGCTCTCCGTGGACGGTGGTGATCGACTTGGCCGAGATGGGCCACGAGAGGATCCGCACGGTTCGCCCCACGTTGCCCTCGAGTTGATCGGCCTTGATCCACACGGGACCCGAACGGCTCGCCCGCCTTGTCCCTGGCTCGGTTCGATGGTCCGCCTCCCCCGCTTGCGGTGCGAAGACCTCCAACGGATGCGCGGTGGCCAGGAACCCGAGCCGGTCGTACTCCAGCTCGAGGATTCGCCGGCGGTCGTAGTCCCGCAGCGCCGGCGTGGGCGGGAGGTCGTCGTGCGATGGGGACGTGAACCTCCCGTCGAATTCGCGTCCCCCACGGCTAAAGCAGTGGGCCACCCCAAGAGAGTGGTGGGGCACGCATGAAGGGTCTCGCTCAGACGCACTGTCCGATCCTTGTTCGAAGCAGCTTGGTTCGTCTTCCCCTCTCCCTTCGCCATTGCGCGACGCCGCGTTGTTCGCCGCGAGCTTCAACTCCCACAGCAGCGTCGGGCGGTTCTTGCTCGGCTCGCTCCGATCGAGCCCGCCGGCCAGGATCAGCCGCTTGGCGTCGGCATACCCGATGCCCGTCCGCGCGAGGAGATCGTTCAGCCCGCCGAACGCCCCGCTCCGCCGCCGCTCCGTCACGACGCGCTCTTGTGCGGCGAGGCTCAGCCCCTTGATCTCGCCCAGACCCGTGACGATCCGCCCGCCTCGCGCGACGAACTTGACCTCGCTCAGGTTCACGTCGGGCCGTAGCACCTCGACGCCCAGTCGCCGCGCCTCGCTGACGTACGCCTGCGTGCTGTAGTACCCGCCGTGATTGCCGAGCACGGCCGCCATGAACTCGGCCGGATGATGCGCCTTGAGGTAGGCCGACTGGTACGTGACCTTCGTGTAGCTGGCCGAGTGCGGCTTGCAGAACGAATAGCCGCTGAACGCCAGGATCATCTTGAAGACCTCGTCGATGGCCTCGTCACTCACGCCCCGCGCCCGCGCGCCCTCGACGAACTTCCGGTAGAAGTGGGCCAGCTCCAGCTCGCGGTCCTTCTTCGACATGATCTTGCGGAGGCGATCGGCGTCTTCGCACGAGAACCCCGCCATGGCCATCGCGACGCGCGAGACGTCCTCCTGATAGACCATGATGCCGTACGTTTCGGCCAGGATCTCCGCCAGCAGCGGGTGGATCGGCTCGTACGGCACGCCGCGGACGCGCTCGACGTATTGCGTGGTGTAGGCGTTGGCGGCGGGGCGGATGATCGACGTGTTGATGACCAGGTGCTCGAAGTCGCCGCAGCCCGTCTTACGCTGGAGCTGCCGCATGGCCGGGCTCTCGCAATAGAACACGCCCATGCTTCGGCCCGCCGCGAGCATCCGTTGCGTCTTGGCGTCGCCGATGGCATCCCACGTGAACTCGTCGAAGTCGATACCCTCCTCGCGGAGGTTCGCGATCGCGTCGCGGATCACCGCCAGCGAACGATTGCCCAGCAGATCGATCTTGACCAGCCCGAGGTCCTCGACGCCGTCCTTCTCCCAATGGACGATGTTCACGCCCTTGGCCGACGGTTGCACCGGCACGCGCTGCCAGATCGGCCCCGGCGTGAGGACGACGCCGCCCGGATGCACGCTGAGCCCGCGCGGCTTCCCGACGAGTCGGCCGGCCAGACGGATGATCTCCGGCCAGGGCGGATCGAGCGTGACGTCGCCCAGCCGCGGGGCATCGCGGACGACGGCGTCGAGCGCGCTCTCGTCGTCCGTCTGCCAGCACCACGGCAACCGCCGCGTGACGGCCGATATCTCGCGCTCCGGCAGACCGAACACCCGGGCCGTCTCGCGGAGCGCCATCCGCGGGCGGAAGTGCAGGTGGTTCGCCACCATGGCCGAGTGCTCCGTGCCGTAGTGGTTGAGCACCCATTCGAGGATGTCGTCGCGTTCGTCCCAGGCGAAGTCGACGTCAATGTCCGGCGGATCGGTTCGGCCGGGGTTGAGGAACCGCTCGAAGAAGAGGTTGTGGCGGATCGGTTCGACGTTCGTGATGCCCAGGCAATACGCGACGATGCTGGCGGCGGCCGAGCCCCGTCCGCAGATCCGTGGGGAGCGCCGGACGATCTCGTCGACCACGAGGAAGTAGGCGGCGAATCCCTTGCCCTCGATCAGATCGAGCTCGCGCTCGATCCGTTCGACGACGGCCCGGCTCGGCGTGCCGTACCGCCGGCGCGCGCCCTCGTAGGTCTTGCAGCGGAGCAGCTCGACGACCGACATGTCCGGCGGTGTGGGGAACTCGGGGAAGAGGGTCTGGCCGAAGTCCGGCTCGAACGCGAGCGAATCGATGAGTCGTTCGGTGCCGTCGATGGCCTCGGGCAGCGCGGCGTAGCGCGGGAGGAGCTTGTCTGCCGGCTCGAGGCGCGAGCGTTCGTCGGCCAGCTCGTCGGTCGGCACGGTGCCGAGCCGCTGCTTGCAGTCGATCGCCCTCATCAGGCGATGCAGCGCGACGTCCTCGTCGTCGAGGAAGATCGCCGGCGGCACGATCGCCGCGGGCAGGTCGCGGAACTCGGGCGGTGGGCGTCGCAAGGAATGGCCGATGCGGACGTACGTGTGCGTGTGCCCGGCCGCGCGGAGCTGCTCGAGCAGTTCCGGCGAATCGGTGACGACGGCCAGGCCGTCGGCATAGCGGCGAAGTGCGCGGTGCAGATCAAAGCCTACGTGTTGCGCCCCCGGTTGCGCCTCCGGTTGCGTCCCCGCTTGTGCCCCCGCTTGTGCCCCCGGTTGTGCCCTCGCTTGTGCCTCCGGTTGCGCCCCCGGTTGTGCCCTCACCTCCCGTGGGTAGCCCACCGCTTCTCTTGGGTGGCCCGCCGCTTTAGCGGTGGGGGACACGAATTCGCCCTTGTGACAGCGTTGCGTAGCATCTTGGGTGGTCCGATCGAGTCGTTCATGTGGCACGGCCGCCCTCGGCCGTGAACCACTCGATATCCCAGTCGAGGGCGACTGGGCCACATCTGTCGAGGGCGACTGGGGCACATCTGTTCGGGTGGGATATTTATTGCCCAGCGAAACCGGTCGCGTCCACTCCTCGCCGCAGTGCCGTTCGATCAGGATGCGGCACAGATTCGCGTAGCCCGTTTCGTTTTGTGGATAGAGCAGCGCGCTCTGCCGCGTGACCGGATCGGTCACCTCCGCGGCGACGATGGGGCGAACGCCGTGGCGCCTGGCGGCCGTCAGGAACGCGGGCAGGCCGTAGAGGTTGTCGCGATCCGCGAGTGCGACGGCCTCGTAGCCCAACGCCGCCGCGCGCTCGACGACCTCGCGTGGCTTGCGCGTCCCCCACAGCAGCGAGAAGTCGCTCTTGGCATTGAGCAGCGTCGACCTCATGGTTTCAACATCCCGTGTGAATCGGACTCGCCGCTTCCGTCCCGGGGGAAGTGCCTAGTACCGCGTTTCAGAAATACCGCGACGACCTGCCCGAGCCGTTTGTGGCGAGCCAAGTCGAGCCGCGGCATTCATGCCGCGC
>CAZKCX010000172.1:0-11133 GCA_964550865.1 uncultured Planctomycetales bacterium | reverse complement strand
CAGCCCGTGGGGCCGGCACAAGTCGCTCAACGCGCCGACGTAGTCCTTGGCGATGCGGTCGGCCACCAGACGTCGGAGGTCCCACAGGAATCGGTTCGATTCGTCCGCACTGCCGACGATGCGACCGGTGAGGGTCGCCAGCCACGGAATCGGGTCATAGCCGTAGCGCTCGCGGAACGTCGCCGCGAAACCGTCGGTCCAGTTCTGTGGGCCCATCTCGTAGCTGTCGGCCACGACGCGCCGAAGGGCCTTCCGCTCGGCCGCGGGCATGCGCTCGAGCACCTTGCCGACGAACGCGTTGAAGTGGTGCGTGACGGCCTGGCGGTTCATCTTGTCGACCTCGAGGCCCTGGCCTTCCGGGCTGGACGGCTGATTGCGCGTCCCGGTCGGCGTCATGCCGATCCGCAGGATCACCCACTCGCCTTCGGGCACGTCCCAGCGCAGCGTGCCGTCGTTGGCGAGCTGCCCGCTGAGGTTTCGCACGATGTCCCGCCGCACGGCTCGTTTGGGGTTGCCGGGTCCCGGTTGTGCAGGCCAGAGATAGTCGTCCCACATCGGCAGCGGCGTCGGATGCATCTTGCCGAGCTGCTTCTCGACGTAGAACTCCAGCCGCGCCGCGGGCGAGAGATCGATCTCGGCCAGCGCGGGCTTGCCCGACGCCTTGGTGAAGACCAGCCGAAAGCGCTTGGCCGTCACGGCCGGGAAGGAAACGGTCACCGGCCCGCGAGGCATCGGCCCGACGTTGACCTTCATGTTCGAGCGGTCGAACTTGAAGCGGCGGATCACGCGATAGCCGCCGTTGTCGTCGGCTGCCTGGAGCTGACATTGCGCGGACCAGGACGATTCCGAGGGAACCAGGGACAGATGGCAGGCCGTGAGCGGCTCGTCGAGCTTGATGTCGATGTGAAACGATCTGCCCTTCTTCCCCGCGTTCGCCGGGAAGGTCAGCGCGGTGTCCGGCCTTCCGTCGGCGGCATGCTCGGGTCGCGACGCCGCGGGCCTGCATGTGACGTGCGGTGAGCGCGCGGCCAGGGAATCCGCGTCGTCTCTCGGAGCGGGGAAGGCGAGCACGGCAACGTCCTGGAACGGATCGGCCGGGGCAGGGAGCTTCTTCTCAAACCGCATCGGGCCATGCACGCGCGTCTCGGAGGAGACGAGGTAGCGCATCGCCTGGTTGGGTTTGATCCACGGCCCGCCCGATTGGCTCCAGCCGGGACAGTTGAACAGTCCGATGTTCACGCCGACACGGTCGGCCACGCGAATGGCGTGCTCGATCAGTTCCCACCACGGTTCGCTGAGGACCTTGATGTCGCCGGCCGGAATGTCCTCCAGGAAGATGTTGCCGATCAGCGCCTCGCCGATGCCCACGCGGGCCATCGCCTCGAGGTCGCGGGTGATGCCCTCTTTGGAGATGTTGTCGCTGATCCAATAGTAGTAGCACCAGGGCTTGGTGGTCTCCGGCGGATGGCGAAAGCCGGTGCGGAGGTCACCGCCGGCAAGCGCGGGGGCCGCGCCCGACATGAAGGTAGCCAGGAAGAACAGGAGCAGAGCGTGCACGGCGGCCTGCGCCGCAGAACGCCGTCGTGATGGGGACGAGCGTCTGGGCATGCGAGCGATTCTCATCATCAAGTCCTCTCCAGGAAGTACGGTTGTCAGTGCGCGGGCCACCGGGCCTCATCGGATCGTTCCGGCCAGCCGCCGTTGCGTCTTGGCGACCTGCCATAGGTCCCCTGTGATCTCCACCTTCACGTCCGGCGGGTCGCGATACCGATCTTCGCCGCCGACCGTGTCGTAGAGGATCTCGCCGGCCACCTCCAACGTGACCGTACCCGCAGCGTATTCGGCGGTCACGGAGGCCGGTTTGTCGGTCGTGATGTGGAGCGATCCCGCCGGCGTCTTGTACTCGAGCCGCGTGCCGCCGACGAATGCCACCGCGTCCTTGCGCACACAGGAGAACGCTGCGTCGCCGGCGAGCGTCACGTCATCGGCGAAGCGCGCCTCGCCCTGCTTCTGCGAGGCCTTGTCGACCGTCACCGTGTTGTGCGAGCAGCTCAGCGTACCGAGGACGCGCGTGACGGATTCGTTGTAGGGCGTGGCCTTCTCCAGCGCGAGCAGCTTGCCGTGGGAGTAGGTCAGCATTGTCAGCCGGTCGGCATGCTGGTGGCTGCTGCCGGGGATCAGCGCGTTCAGGCCGACCCATACGCGGTTGCCTTTCCACTCGTTTCGCAGAGAGACCCAACCGCTGGACAGATACGAGCTCGTGAACGGCGTCGGATGCCTGCGAATCTCGGGCGCGCCGTACAGCAGGGCCGTCCAGC
Organism: uncultured Planctomycetales bacterium; assembly: GCA_964550865.1. Lineage (GTDB taxonomy): Bacteria > Planctomycetota > Phycisphaerae > UBA1845 > JAFGLZ01 > JAFGLZ01. Next base: position 8,815 of record CAZKCX010000172.1, on the reverse strand, counting down.
TTCGCTTGCCGCGATGCAGGCTCTCGTAGTCGCCGATCGCGCGGATGTCGAAGAAACGATAGCCGACCTCGGCCGTCGGGGTGTAGTCGTCCATCCCGGCACGGGGGTTCATGGAGTCGCCGACGGTCGGCATGCTGCGGTCGGGCATGCTGAGCGAAAGGAACCAGTGCATGGCGTTGCGGATCGTTTGTGACGCGGGGTTGCTCGCGTCGGTCAGGTCGTATGTTGCGGGTGGGAACCGCCGCGGATCCATCCGCGAGACGTGGTGCGAGACGGCCGCCAACTCGCAGAAGGCGTGCAGCGGATAGAGGTGATAGCCCGAGCACATGCCCCAATACGCCCCGTCGGGCTTGAAGTGTGTGGCCGCGAGCCGATGGATGCTGCGGTGCTCGGGCTGATGCTCGGCGTCGTACGCGCCGCAGCCCATGCTCCAGTCGATCAGGTCGTCGCGCTCCAAGGCGAGGGCGGTTTGGATGATCGTGCGATGCCACTGGTACAGGTTGTTGTGGTTGTAGCGGTAGATGGGCTCGAGCATGATGTCGTCGAGCATCCGCTTCAGCACGGAGGCCTCGAAGCGGGCCCGTTGCTCGGACGTCATCCGATCGCGGAGCATCTCGTACGCGTAGGCAAGGTCGTTGAGCACCTTGTTGTCGCCCTCGCGGTGGTAGGTCAGCAGGACGCGCATCTGCGGATCGGGATCGGGACGGACCTCGAGCTTCTCGATCGTGTCCGCGTGCAGCATGAGGATTTCGATCCCGCGGCGGGCGTAGCGATCGTCCCCCTCGATGCGAGCGATCAGGCCCATGTCGCCGGCGTTCTGGGCCGCCTCCAAGAAGAACAGGCAGATCCAACCGTCGTACATGGTGCCGTGGTACCGGTTGCCGGGGGGGTAGATGCCGGCGTCGGTGTTCGGTGGATACGTCTTGCCACAGGAAGGGCACGTGAAGACGTCGGGATTGAACGGATCGAAGGTGAGCCGGCAGCGATCGGTCGGGCAGGAGAAGTCGTGATAGACGTTGCCGCGCTTCTTGGGGAAGACCTCTCGTAGCCGCTTCGATGATGCGGTGAGCCATGGACGCAACTTGGCTTTTCGACTGGCGTAGACCCGTTTCGCCCACGCGTGGTTTTCGAGCTTGCTCCGGATCTCCGTCACGGTCTCGTCCGTGACCAGACCCGCGGGGTGTTGCCAGTGGACGTCCGCCGCCCTGACCGCTCGGCCGACGCCAAAGAGCGGCGCCATGATGCACCAGAGCTTAAGGAGACGGTGAACAGCGTTTGCTCCAGGTCGTTTCATTCGGGCAGTATGGATACCCCGGCCGGACGTCGTCAAGCGGCCGGTCGCATTGGGTCGGATTGCAGCGGCGGGAATGGGAGACGGCAGCCACAGTGATTTCCTGTGGGTGGTTCAACGATCTGCCGAGGGATGGATCCGATGCCAAGCCACTTTCAAGAAAGGCTGAACAGTGCGTCAGAAAGCCCCCGTATGTGGGTGGCCCATGGCTTTAGCCATGGGGGGTTCATCGCGGACGCGATGGGACGCAAGTTCCCGCCCCGAATTCGTGTCCCCCACCTCTACCTCGACAAGACTCGGTACAAGTGAAGAGGTGGGCCACCCAAGCTTCGCTGACTGTTCGAGCATTCTTGTGGGCAGCGTAGGGTTGTTCCGCGGTGCGGACGTTCGGATTGAAGAATACCCCTCTGCGAGGCATGATACTGCGCACGTTCGAGACCGCTCTCGTCGGGACGGATGCCGGGGCGGGACAACGGGAGGTACGATGCGATCCGTACAACTGGCAACCGCATTCTTTGTAGTCTTGCCTTCGATCCCCGCTTTCGCGAACGACCAAGGGATTCGTCTCCTGACGCAATTCTCTGACCGCATGCATCAGACCACCGGTGCGTGGGAGATCGCAAACGGCGAGCTCGCCCCGAAGTCCGTCACGCGGGCCGAGGACTACTGCGGCGACGTGGGAGCGGCGTTCTTCCCTGTGCAGACGCGAGACGACTTCACGCTTCGTTGCGAGTTCCAGATTCCCAAGGGTAGCACGGGCGCGGGCGGCCCTTCGGTCTTCTTCGGATGCACGGACAAGGACAACTACCATGTGGTCCACCTGATCAACTACTGGAACACCACCTACCTGATGCGACGACAGCCGGGCACATACGAAACGCTGCTCGGGCATCACATCGGTGCGCCGCTCCAGATGGACGCCTGGCATCGTCTGCAGATCCAACGCGAAGGGGCGGCGATCCGGATCACGTTGGACGGCAGGGCATTGATCGAGGCCGCGTCCGAATTGCGTCCGGGATTCGTCGGCTTGGGCGCACGGATCCGGGAGGTGCGCTATCGCGCGGTTCGTCTGGTTGGGGGGACGACCGAGGCGGGGCGAGGCTCGAGAGCCTTCCCCAGGCAGGACAAGTACCTTGTCGTCTGCCGAGACAGCGGCAACGGTGCGTACGAGGCCTTCCCGGGTCTCGTTCGGCTGAGCAACGGCGATCTGATGGCGATCTTCTACTCCGGCTGGACCCACGTCTCCAAGCCGGGCGATGCACGACGCCCCAAGGGAGGCCGTATCTCGTGCGCGCGGAGCACCGACGGTGGGCAGAGTTGGACGGAGTTGCGCGTTATCGGTGATACCCCTTTTGATGATCGCGATCCGTTCCTCTGGCAGGCGAGTGATGGGACGTTGCACGGCGCGTGGCCTGCGGTGGATTGGGTCAAGTACCAAGCCAAGCAATACGACCAATGGTGCCACGCGTTTCGCGTTCGCTCGGAGGATCTGGGGCGCACGTGGTCGAAGCCCGAGGAGTGGCGCGTCGGCGACGCCCTTCACTGGACCGTCTGGACCGCGCCACGTCTCCTGCCGAACGGCAGCTGGCTCATGCCGATCTACAAGAACTGCGGCTACACCAGCGCGGCTTTCATACGATCTCGAGACGGCGGGGCCACGTGGTCGAAGCCGGCGTTGCTGGATCCCAGGAATCGTCATACGGACGAGCCGGACATCGTCGTGCTTCCGCAGAACCGATTGCTCTGCATCATGCGTCCGACGGGCAAACCCCACGCGTGGCAGGCATGGTCGGAGGATTGGGGTGAGACGTGGACGGCGCCCCGTCCTCTGCCGTGGTACGCACATGCCCCCAATCTCCTGCTGACCCGAAGCGGCGTGTTGCTCTGCGCCCATCGCGACCCTGGTACCGCCATACACTACAGCCTGGACTACGGGAAGACCTGGGCGGGGATGGTGATGATCGATTCGTGCGGGGGGGCGTATCCGGCGATGGTGGAGCTGCCCGACGGGCGGATCGTTATCGTCTACTACAGCGAGGGGCGGTGCTCGGACATACGAGGCCAGTTCCTTCGTGCGAGCAAGAAAGGCGTCTTCCCGGCGGAGGTGTGTGGGAGCAGGTGATCGTCGATCGGGAGTCTTTTCGCTCCTTGAGCTACTGCGTTCGGGGGCGCAACGGGCCGCGTCGCGCCTCGCGCGGCCCTTCAATCACAACAGAGGGTACCGACATGACAAGAACGTTTCAGTTGGCGTCCTGCGCGGCGATCTTATCCGGGTCTTGCCTGGGCGAGTCGCAGAAGCCGCGGGCCATCCCCACACCGGAACAGATCGCCTGGCACGAGATGGAAATCCAGATGTTCCTGTGTCTGGACCCCTGCACCTGGCAAGGCCGCGAGTATGACAACCACTCCGCGCCGCTGAGCAAGATCAATCCGACCAAGCTGAATACCGATCAGTGGTGCCGCGTGGCCAAGTCGTTCGGTGCGAGGCAAATCCTGTTTGTGGCCAAGCACACGGGAGGGTTCTGCTGGTGGCAGACGACCACGAGCGACTACAGCATCAAGAACACGCCCTACAAGCACGGCAAGGGCGACGTGCTGGCCGAGCTCGCAGAGAGCTGCCGCAAGCACGAGCTACGGCTTGGCGTGTACGTCTATCCCGGCGACGACCAGTGGGGCGCGGGGATCGGCAGCGGAGGCCGCACCAAGGATCCGGCCAAGCAGGCCGCCTACAACGAGGTTCTTCGTCGGCAGTGGACCGAGGTGCTCACGAAGTACGGCGAGGTCTCGGAGGTCTGGTTCGATGGCAGTTGCGTCATCGAGGTCGGGGACATCCTGCGCAAGCACGCCCCAAAGGCGATGGTCTTCCAAGGCCCGCACGCCACGCTCCGCTGGCCGGGCAACGAGAAAGGCATCGCGCCGTATCCGACCTGGCAGGCCGTCAAGAAGAAGGACGCCCTGTCGGGTGTCTCCACCGGCAAGCATAGCGATCCCGACGGCGATGTTTGGCTGCCGATGGAGATGGACACGACGCTACTCGACCACAAGTGGTTCTGGGCGCCCAATACCGACCACATGATCAAGTCGCTCGATCACCTCATGGAGATCTACTACGCGTCGGTGGGGCGGGGCTGTGTGCTGCTCCTTAACGCCACGCCGGACACGACCGGCTTGATCCCCGACTCGCACGTCCAGCGGTATCAGGAGTTCGGCCAGGCCATCCGACGCATCTACGAAAACAAGAAGGGCGAGACCTCCGGCAAGGGCCGGACGATCGAGCTGCGTTTCGATCGTCCCGCACGGGTCAACCACATCATCATCCAGGAGGACATCCGGCACGGGCAGATCGTCCGATCATACGAAGTGGACGGCCTGATCGACGGCACGTGGAAGAAGCTGCTCAACGGCACCTCCGTCGGCCACAAGCGGATTGACGTGATCGATACGGTGACGGTTCAAGGGATGCGGATGCGCGTCACGAAGGCCGTTGATGAACCCGTGATCCGCAGTCTGGCCGCGTATGAGGTCGCGAAAGGCGGTCAGTCCCTTTCCGCGTCTGGGCGGGCACGGGCTGGCTGGCAAGAAGTGGCGGAGTGGAGGAAGGTCCGCTTGACCGAGGAGTGGCGGACGGTTGACGTCGATCTGTCGCCCTATGTTCGCATCCCCGGGCAATACGAGGTCGAGTTCCGAAGAACGGGCGGCAAGGCGGCGCTGGAAGTGCGAAGGGCCGTTGCCGTCATGGCAGGAACAGAGGCCCCGCGCCTGATCGCCAAGCTCAATCGCCCGCACGCCTGGAATATCAATCGCACCGCTCAGGTCACCGCCGACGCCAAGGGAAAGACCGTTTTGTGCGTCGAGGCGAGAACCCGGGGGCGTGAGCCATGGAAAGGCGCACTCCATATCCGCAGTGTCGGTCCATAAGCCGGGCTTCCCTGACGTTCGACAATGCCACGCCGATTCTCTTTGACGAGGTGTCCAAGCTGGGCGCGCTCCCGGACATCTCCATCGAAGCAGAGGAGTACTTCACCGATCTGGTGGCCGCGCACGACAGCGAAGACTCACGCAGACGTCACCTCAAGTCGCACCTCCCGGAGCTCTACCCATGCCTCGGCCATCAACTGCCGTGTCGGGTCTGGCGAAGACGTCAGAAGTGGAATTGAGACCCGAACGGATGCCTCTGGTCTTGGACGAAGCGAAGGTCGCCCGGCTGACGCCACTCGCCGGTCTTCTCGATGCCCCCGCCTTTGACCGCCTTTCGGTAATCCATCGAATCAAGCGAGGCCAAGCTCGGGCAGGCTCAACGAGCGACTCCTGCAGAATGCTCCGGTGAAGGCTAGGGCAGGATCGCATATCGCGAGGCTTTGAGGCTTGCCGGCAGAGTGTCAGAGCCCATAACTGACTTCACACCATCGGATTAGCCTATTGCAGCTGGGGCGGGCATCGTGGTGGCACTGGGCGTGCAAAATGGTAAGGCAGTTGTGGCCTGGCTTCTCGAACCGTTGGCAGATCTGGGCCTCGTGGGATCGTCCGTGCACGACCTCGAGGGGACACGGCAGGCGCATCGAGGCAAAGCCGACCCGCGCGAAGATCCGGGCGGGTGAGCCCAGGGCAATCCGCACATGGCAATCATGTGAGAGACACGGCACGGTGGAACAAGAGGTGTGACTATGGCCGCTGCTGAGGTAGGCTCGGGCGTCGACTTCGGACCGGTTGCGGAGATCCTCGAAGAGAGGACGGAATCCTCGCCTGATGGGTTGATCCCGTTGCTGCAGCGCGTCCAAGAGGCCTACGGGTATCTTCCGCGCGAGGTCCTCGAGGAAGTCGCCCAGAGAACGGGAACACCTCTTTCCCGAATGTTCGGGGCGGCAACCTTCTACGAGCAGTTCCGACTCACGCCGCGAGGCCGCCACATCATTCGCCTCTGCCGAGGCACCGCCTGCCACATCCGGGGGATGGGCGAAATCCTCGGCACCCTCCAACGGCTCCTGGGCATCAAGGAAGGCCAGACCACCGAAGACCGGCGGTTCACCCTGGAGACGGTGCCGTGCCTGGGCACATGCTTCCTCGCCCCGGCGATGATGATCGACGAGGACTACTTCGGCAACCTCCGTCCGAGCAAGATCAAGAGGATCCTGAAGAAGTACGCATGAGAGGAATCAATCATGCCTGAACAGACGACAATGCAGTCCCGTGACGACTGGACGGCACTTCGCGAGCGCCTCGAAGAGGAGCGAACCCGATCCCGGAGACGAGTGCTCGTGTGCTCGACCGGATGCCGGGCCGTCGGGGCGATCGAGGTGCTGGAGGCATTTCGCACGGCCTTGGCCGAGGCGGGCCTCGACGACGAGGTCTCGGTGGTGGCCACGGGCTGTCATGGCCTATGCGCGATGGCCCCGGTCGTCATCATCGAGCCCGAGGAGATCTTATACGGCACGGTCGAGGTCGACGACGTGGCCGAGATCGTCGAGGACACATTGCGCAACGGCCGTGTCGTCGATCGTCTGTGCTACCAAGAAGACCCGGCGTTCGCGCATCTTTCGAGCATCCCCTTCTATGCGCATCAGGAGAAGCACGTCCTGCGACGGTGCGGGCGGATCGATCCTCGCGTCATCGAGGAAGCGATAGGTCGCGGGGCATACAACGCGGCGGTCAAGGCCCTCACGCAGATGACCCCGGAAGACATCATCGACGTGGTGACGCGATCCGGTCTGCGGGGGCGTGGAGGCGCCGGCTTCCCCACGGGGAAGAAGTGGCGGTTCTGCCGCGACGCCCCGGGGGACGAGAAGTACCTGATCTGCAACGCCGACGAGGGCGACCCCGGCGCGTTCATGGACCGCGCCGTGCTCGAGGGCGATCCCCACGCGGTGGTGGAGGGAATGATCATCGCGGCCAAGGCGATCGGTGCGAATCACGGAATCGTCTATGTCCGCGCCGAGTACCCGATCGCCGTAAAGCACATCACCACCGCCGTCTCGGAGGCCCGCGCGTACGGATTGCTGGGCGAGGGCATTCTCGGGACCGATCTGGACTTCGACATCGAGATCCGCAAGGGGGCAGGGGCATTCGTGTGCGGCGAGGAGACCGCCCTGATCGCGTCGCTCGAGGGGCTCCGTGGCATGCCGCGCCCGCGTCCTCCGTTCCCCGCCATCAGCGGATACCACGGCAAGCCCACCAACATCAACAACGTCGAGACGTTGGCCAACGTGCCCATCGTCATCGGCATGGGCCCGGATCTCTATGGCGATCTGGGGACCGAGACTACAAAGGGGACCAAGATCTTCGCCCTGGCCGGCGACGTGAAGAACACCGGGCTGGTCGAGGTGCCCATGGGGGCGACGTTGCGGGACATCGTCTACAGGGTTGGCGGGGGAATACGGGATGACCAGGGATTCAAGGCCGTCCAGACCGGCGGACCGAGCGGGGGATGCGTGCCGGCCGAACACCTGGACACGCCCATCGACTACGACAGCCTGCGGGACCTCGGGGCGATCATGGGATCAGGCGGACTCATCGTCATGGACGAGGGCACGTGCATGGTCGATATGGCCCGCTACTTCCTGTCGTTTGTCCAGAAGGAATCGTGCGGTTCCTGCCCGCCGTGCCGGGTCGGGACCAAGAAGATGCTCGAAATCCTCGACCGGATCTGCGAAGGCCGCGGCCGGCAAGGTGACATCGAAGAGTTGGAGCGTATGGCCACGACCATTCAGAAATCGGCCTTGTGTGGGTTAGGCCAGACGGCGCCCAATCCCGTCTTGTCCAGCATACGACACTTTCGGGATGAGTATGCTGCCCACATCGATGAGAAGCGCTGTCCCGCGCTCGTCTGTCAGGCGTTGGTCGTGTTCCATATCTCGACGGAGATCTGCGACGGTTGCGGGGCGTGTGTTCGCGTCTGCCCCGCCGGCGCGATCGAGGGAAAGAAGGACGAGCCGCACAAGATCGTAACGGAACGTTGCACCCGATGTGGCGCGTGCCAGACGGTCTGCCCGTCGGGCGCGATCTTGAAGGAGTCTCCGGGACTGACGCTGTACGAAGCCACGGTGTAAACGGCCTGCACGAATGTTTGGACAGTCGGCGAAACTCGGGTGGCCCACCTCCTCACTCGTGCCGAGTCTTGTCGAGGTAGAGGTGGGGGACACGAATTCGACCGGGGATTCGCGTTCCCCGCGGCTGAAGCCATGGGCCACTCCCCATAGGGGTTCTTTCTGAGGCACTGTTCAATCCTTCATGGAAGCAGCGTAGCTTGCCAGCGGAAGGCGCCGCAGCGGTGCGGCTGTTTGTGCGAGGAGGCGGCGTTCCCGAAGAGACGCGCGTGAGGCGTGCCTCAGGAATGCGATTGGTCCGGTGGGCGAAGGCCATGCCGGGCTGACAAGCGGGAGGAACCTATGATCATCGCGGTTGCTGCAACCGGTGGCTCGTTGGATGCCCAGGTGGCCGAGCAGTTCGGGCGCTGTCGGTACTTCCTGATCGTGGACGCCGACACACTCCGGTTCGAGGCGTTCAGCAATCCGGCGAGCACCATGGCAG
>CAZKCX010000171.1:0-11189 GCA_964550865.1 uncultured Planctomycetales bacterium | reverse complement strand
GGGCATACGTGCATCATGCACAGCATGAACGTGGCGAACCTGACCAAGATGGGCCGCGAGATGAACACCACGCTGTTCTTCAAGAACGGGGCGACGAACGAGGGCGAGGGCTTCGTGAGCTACAGCATCGCGACGCCGACGGGCGAGGGCCCGACGAGCCCGCTCACGTTCACGCGCGTGCGACGGTGCATCATGGTCGGCCACCTGCGGATCATCTAGCGAACGGACGACGTAATGTACTTGGCCAAGGTCATCGGAAACGCGACGTCGACGATCAAGCATCCGACGCTGGCGAACTGGCGGATGCTCATCGTCGCGCCGGTGAAGGCCGAACGCCTGGATCCGCTGTTGGCGATCGACGCCCTCGGCGCGGGCATCGGCGACCTGGTGGTCATTACCAACGACGGCAAGGGCGCGCGGGAGCTGGTCGGAGCCGAGAACTCGCCCGCCCGTTGGACGATTCTGGGCATCGTGGACGACGAATCGCAGACGAGGATGTAGCGGCCGATGGCGCGTGAGCTGATCACGGCGAATGTGCTCGAGGGGCTGGCGGCGGCCGGCCGGCGGATCGTCATTCCGCGCGATGCCCTGATCACTCCCGCCGCGCAGGATTGGCTCCGGCACGCGCCGCTGCCGGTCGAGTACGACGACGGCAGCGACGACGACCCGCCCGCATACGGCATCGCGGCCGAGTTCGGCCAGCCGATGATCCGCTCGACCGCGGCGGCCATCGAGGACGTCGCCGGCGCGTACCGGCGGTTCGAGATGCCGCGGAGCACGGGAGGCGAATCGCTCGTGGCGGCCATGGAACTCTGCGGAGCGATCGCGACCGGCGAGATCGAGCGGGGCATCGTCCTGCACGGTCACCCGGGCACCGTCTGCGTCTTGGCGAACAAGCTGCCGGAGGTTCGCGCGATGGTCGGGACGTGCTGGCGGGCGACGGAGTCGGCGTGCCAGAACGTGGGGTTGAACGTGCTGGTGGTCCAGCCGGGCTCGCAGTCGTTTCACGAGATGAAGCAGCTCGCGTCGAAGTTCCTCCGTGCCGAGCGAGGGATGCTGCCGGCCATTGAGGCCGCGATCCAGGCGGCGGAAAGGAAGCGCCTCGGTGCGGATCGGTAGAGTCGTCGGACAGGTCACGCTGAACCGCCGCTACAAGAAGTTCGCGGGCGCGAGGCTCTTGATCGTCACACCGTACACGATGGAGATGCTGCGAGACGAGACGAAGACGAATACAGAGACGATCGTAGTCTGGGACGAACTGAGCGCGACCGACGGCGACGTCGTGGGCTTCAGCGAGGGGCGCGAAGGCGCCATGCCCTTCGTGCCCGACAAGGTGCCGGTCGATGCGTACCTCTCCTGCATTTTGGACGAGCTGAACGTCCTGGCATGAGAGTGTGAAGAGCGAGTGAAGGGGCGCTTCGGGCCCCAATCGACACGACGTGCGGAGCAGTGCCATGATCAATGAATATCAGCTCAAGCAAGAGATCTGCGAGATCGGTCGGCGGATCTACAACAAGGGGTTCGCCGCCGCCAACGACGGCAACATCACCGTCAAGATCAACGACAACGAGGTCCTCTGCACGCCGACCATGACCAGCAAGGGGTTCCTCAAGCCGGACGACATCTGCAAGGTCGACATGCAGGGCAACCAGCTCGAGGGCCGGAAGAAACGGACCAGCGAGATCCTCCTGCACCTCGAGCTGTTCAAGGACGATCCGACGATGATGGCCGTCGTCCACTGCCACCCGCCCTATGCGACCGCGTTCAGCATTGCCGGTGAGCAGATTCCCTCGTGCGTCCTGCCGGAGGTCGAGATCTTCCTCGGCGTGGTCCCGACGGCCGTCTACGAGAACCCGGGCTCGCAGGAGTTCGCCGACACGATCCGCCCCTTCATCGGCAAGGCCAATACCGTGGTGCTCAAGAACCACGGTACGATCAGCTGGGGGCGGACGTTGGAGGAGGCCTACTTCCGCACGGAGATCGTCGACGCCTACTGCCGCATGCTCTATCTCGCGAAGGGGCTGGGACGCGTCGAGCGGATCAGCGAGGAGCACGTCAAGGGCCTGATCGAGCTCAAGGAGCAGCTCGGCTACAAGGACGACCCGCGGGCCAAGATGGAGAACGCGGATCTCTGCGTGAACACGGAATTCGGTCGCGGCTACAACGGCGGCGCTCCGGGTTGCTCGACGAGCGCGCCCGTCCAGCACGTCGTGACCGGCACGACGCCGCAGCCGCCGCAACCGGTTCGATCGTCCGTCGCGTCGGGCGGCGGTTCGGGCGGAAACGGATCGGACATCGAGAAGCTCGTGCAGACGGTGACCGACGAGGTGATGACCGTCCTGGAAGGACGATAGCCTTGGAGGAGGCGTGACGTGGAAAAGACTCTCGACACCAAACTGGCCAAGATCAAGGCGGATCCGTCGTGCAAGGAATTCATCATCGCCGACGCGAAGGACCCGGACATGGCCTACGGCATCGCCGCGCCGGGCCGTTCGCCCGAGCACTATGCGCAAGAGGGCACGTTCCGAAGTCTCGAGGAATTCCGCCAGTGCATCCGCGACGTCGTGCACCAGGGCCTCGTCGACATCATGCTCATGTCCGCGCACACGAACAGCATCTTGACCATCCAGGAGCGCCTGTTCGACAACTCCCACATCACCCCGGCGGCCCGGTGCAACGACACCACGGACATCCACTTTGTTCGCAACGGCGCCTACGGTACGCAGCCGTCGCTTCCGTTTCGGACGGCCTCACTGGATCAGCTCCAGTGCGGCAAGGTCGAGTGCTCCCCGTCGGAGCGGACGATCGGCGCGAACCTCGGCTTGTACAGCGTGACGTACAACAACGACGCCGCCCTCGACCGCCAGACGATCGCGGAGTATCGCGACTTCCGCGTCGAGGCCGAGCGAAAGGACTTCCGCCACTTCCTCGAGGTCTTCGACCCGAACGCCCCGGCCAATCCCATCGAGGCGGAACGCATCGGCGCGTTTGTGAACGACAGCATCATCCGCACGCTCGCCGGCGTGCCGGAGCGGTCGCGCCCCGTATTCCTCAAGATGGTCTATCACGGCCCGAAGTTTACCGAGGAACTCGTGCATTACGACCCGACGCTTGTCGTCGGCATCCTGGGCGGGTCGAGCGGCACGACCTATGACGCCTTCAAGCTGATCGCCGAGGCGCAGAGGTACGGCGGCAAGGTCGCCTTGTTCGGTCGCAAGATCAACAACGCCGAAAACCAGCTCGCGTTTATCCAGATGCTTCGCCGGATCGTGGACTTGCAGATCTCGCCGGAGGACGCGGTGGCGGCCTACCATGGCGTGCTCCAGGGGCTGGGCATCCAGCCGTATCGCTCGCTCGAGGACGACATGGAGTTGACCAATCCGGTGATGAGCTACGCCTCGCCCGCCTCGCCGAGAATCCAGGTGAGCATGGCCACCCGACCCGCGACGACGACGATCGCGAGCCCGGCACCGGCCGTCGCCTCGACGCCGACGAATCGCTGGTCGGGCAACGGCAACCCGGACTTCTCGAAGATGACCAAGGAGGAGCGCCTGGCGTACTATCGCCGGCGGCTCGGGACGGTCGGGTAGCGTACACGGTGGCGCATGGCAAGGCCCCGTGTGCGACAAATCAGGCCGGGGCGCAACAAATCAGGCCTGGGGCAAAGCCACTACGCATGGCCAAGATTTCCGTGCCCTTTCCTTCGACGCCGGGATCCCCCGCGCGGGATGAATCCCGCGGCTCGGCGGACTCGCCACCGACGGCTCAGGCGTATCTCGCTTGACCCGCCGTCTCGCCGCGATAGGCTGGCTCATCGACGCGGGGGGGCGGGGAGATGTCGAACCATGGATGCTTTCACACACGCACTGATCTGGATTCTCGCCGTCAGCACCACGGGGGCTGCCCCGCCGACGGAACTCCCGCCGAGTCGAAGCTTCCGCGCCGAAGGCCACGGGCGACGCATCTACTACTACTTCCCCGACGACGAGGTCCGGCGGATCACGGCGCTGCACGACGTCGTCACACCGCACATCGCGTGGGCACGGCCGCTGAAGGGCGGGACGGTTCGCGTATTGGCCATCGCGCACAAGTCGCAGGGGCGGTGGCCGGTCGAGCTGGCCCAACGGTTCGACATGGACGTCACGACGGTCTACGGCCATTCGGAATCAGAGCTCGGAAGCCCGGCCACGTATGGGCTGTTCGTCCAGAAGCCCGCCGACGTGGAGGCGCGGATCCTCCAGGCGATGAACGAACCGGTTGACGTCGTCGTCACCGACATCTCGCCCAAGGTGCTCGGGCCGGTTGTCTGCGGGCGCCTGCGCGAGCTGATCGAGAAGGGCGTGGGGTACGTGGGCTCGACCGACGGACTGGACCTGCGCGGGCACGCGCGAGACGAAGGGGCCGAGCGCGCGATGGTGCGGGCGACCGTGCCCGCCGCCGGGCTTCGCGCCGTCGCCAAGCACCCGGCAGATACCGAGGCCGCCGCCGGGAAGATCGTCAAGCTCTGGACGCACGGAGAGGCCGGCCGGATCGCGGATCCGACGGGCTACCCCCGCGATGCGGAACCGCCCGAGCCCGACCGTCTGCAGTACCTCTGGCTGCCGAGCATGGAGCGGGAGGCGTGGTGTGCGCTGCTCGGCCGCGCCGCCGTGTGGGCGGCGCGGCGCGTAAAGGCAGACAGCACGATGGCCCTCGAGTGGCCGGACGGCCCGCTTGGTCGGGAGACGCTACCGCGCGAACTCGAGGTCGGCGGGATGAAACGGGACGGTTCGTCGCTACGCCTGCGCGTGTGGGATGCGGACGGGCGATTGCGTTACGAGGCGGCCAAGCCGGTCGTCCCGCGGCTGCCGGCCGGTCGCTACTTCGTCGGCATGGAGGCCTTCCAGAACGGTCTTGCCACCGATTGGGCGCTGCGCACGGTCCGGGTGACGGCGCCGGTCGAGATCGCCGAAGTCACACTGGATAACGGATTCAAGAATCCGGGCGAGCGGATCCGCGCGAAGGTGACGCTGTCCGAAACGCCCGCGGGAAGATCGACGTTGCGCGTCGACGTCCTGGACAACTACGGACGGACCGTGTGTCGCCGAGAGCTGCCGGCCGCGAAGGTCGTGGAGTTCGAGGGCGACTTCGCCGAGTCGCTGCACATCTACAACTACGTGGAGGTGATGCTGCTCGACGCCCAGGGACGCATCGTGGACGAGGACCGCCATGCGTTCTTCGTCGCCCAGCCCGGGCCGCCGCGCGACGACGTGTCTTGGATGGTGTGGGAGGCCGGCGCCGGCTTCGACCCCCGTCGACGTACGATGCTCGAGCAGTTCGCGCGGCAGGGGATGAGCGGGGGATTAACCGGCGGCCTGGATGCGGTCCAATCCTTGGCCATGGCCGACGTCCATCCGATCCTCTACGCGTACAAGATGACGGGCGTTCGCGTGAACGAGCAGGGTGTGGCCAGCCCATGCTTGACGGCACCGAACTACCGCAGCTACACAATCCGGAAGATCCAGGAGGAGGCGAAGAAGTATGCGCCCTATTCGCCCTTCTTCTTCTACCTCGGCGACGACGCCCGCTACACGAGCCAGGGGCAGGACGCCTGCTGGTCGCCTACGTGCCGGGCGGCGTTTTCGGCCTGGGCGAAGGAGCGCCATGGCAGCATCGAGCGGCTCAACGAAGCGTGGGGGACGTCGTACGCGTCGTTCGAGGCGGTCGAGCCGATCAAGCAGGCGGACGCCCGGGCGGCGGCGGAGCGCGGCGAGCCGGGTCCGCTCTGCCACTGGGTCGACCATCAGCTCTGGACCGATGCGATGGTGGCCGACTGGTGGCGGGAGATGGGCAAGGGCATCCGCGAGGCGACGCCGACGATCCCCTCGAACATGGGCTCGTGCGTGGTCGGCTGGACGTGGCCGGGCTCGGGCATCGATTTCTGGCAGCTCGCCGAGGGCAAGGAGCTGGTCTTTCAATATCCCAACCCCTGGGTGCACGATATCTTCCGCTGCGCGGCCGCGCGCGATGCGTATCACGGCACGTGGTACGGGGGCTACGGGCTCTACACCTACCCGCCCCTCTACGACGGCGAGTACCTCCCGTGGTGGTCGGTCTTTCGCGGCGTGAACCTGCACGGCCTCTACTACGGCGGCCAGGGCCGCACCTGGTTCAGCGAGCGGCTGCTCGGCGCGGATCTCGGCCCGATGCCCGTCGTCGCGAAGATGCTCGAGAACCTCGACGAGCTGAAGGGCGGCGTCGCCAAACTGCTCTTCAACGCCGAGCGGCTCAATGACGGCGTGGCGATCGTCTATGCGCCGGCGAACATTCACGCGTCGCTCGCGCTTGCCGACGGGCTGCCGAAGGCGCCGGAGTGGAGCGGCCAGGCGACGGCCTCCGACAGCTTCGTCTACATGCAGTGTTGGGAGGGGATGAGCACGCTACTTGCCGACATGGGCTTCGACTACGACGTCGTCCATGCCACGTCCTTGGAGGATGCGAGTCTTCTGTCCAAGGGCTACCGCGTGTTGGTGCTGCCCTTCCACATCCGCCTGACCGAAGCCGAGGCGAAGACCATCCGCCGGTTCGTTCGGGACGGAGGCACGTTGATCGCCGACGCCCTGACCGGCGCGTTCGACGGACAGTGCCGGACGGACCACGCCGGCGTGTTGGCGGACGTCTTCGGCGTGTCATTCGAGGAGGGCATGCCGGGGCCGAAGGTTCGATCGCGCCTGGCCGCGACCGCGTCGGGGGAGCCGCTCGGCCCGTGGGTCGTCGACGCGGGCGTGAAGCTCCGCGACGCGGAGGCGATCGCCCAGACCGCCGACGGCACGCCGCTCCTGCTGGCGCATCGTTTCGGCAAGGGGCACGCGATTCTGCTCAACGTCCTGAGCCGCGACTACCAGATCCGAAGGACGTCGGCGACGGAGATGCCGTTCCGCGACGCCGTGGCGGGGGTGCTGGCGGAGCGGGTCGGGCTGAAGCCGGCGATCGGCTGCGAGGTCCGCGCGGCGGGCGAGGAGGAGCCGCATCGCATCCAGGTCACCGAGTTCCATCGGTACGAGTTGGGCGGTGCGGCGTACATGGGCGCTTTGCGCCATCCGAAGCTCCGGGCGGACGACGCGATCTACATGTCCGACCTGCGACCCAAGCCGGCCTGGATCACGCTGGATCGCAAGGCGCACGTCTATGACATCCGGCGGCGGATGTACCGCGGCCACACGGATCGGATCGAGGACGTGATCTATCCGGCCCGGGCGGAGCTGTTCGCGCTGTTGCCGTATGAGGTCCGCGACCTTGTGCTGACCGTTGATTCGCAGGACGACGCCTTCGTACTCACCGCGAAGATCGTCCCGGGCGATGCAGGCGCCGAGCCCGCCACGCACGTCTTCCACGTCCGGGTGGTCGATGCCGAGGGTCGCGAGCGGTGGGAGTATCGACGCAGCGTGCTGGCCGAGGGCGGCGAGCACCGCGGGCGGTTCTTCCTCGGGCACAACGCGGCGGCCGGCACGTGGCGCGTCGGCATCCGCGACGTGGCCAGCGGAATGGAGCGGACGATCGCCGTGACGCGATAGGCGCGTGAGCACACGCGTCCACCGTAGCACATCGCTCCGCCGTAGCACGGGCATCTTGCCCGTGGAGCTTGCCCCCGCGTAGCACGCGCATCTTCCCGTAGCACGGGCATCCTTGGTACGGCGAAGCCGGATTGCCCGTGCGTTCAGACGGGCGGCGCTCAAGCCGTGCCGCGGCTGGTCCACATCATGTAGCCCAGTCGCCCTCGACTGGGGGAGAATCGGAATCTTCACAGCCGGGGGCGGCTGTGCTACAGGGACCAGCCGTGCCACATCGACGCGCCTCGCGGGCGGATTGGTTAGGGGGGTGCTATGCGATTTGCTGTTAGGGTGCTGTGTGCTCTCGCGCTTCTCAGAATTATCCTGATCAGCGTCATGATTTACCCGAATTCGCAAGTCGAACCTTGAATTCGTCTTGCGGCCATGCCTATCCATTGATGGTCGCTGCCTGTCGACCTTTCGACGCCTGTGCACCCATCACAGAGACCAGGAGAGCAAAGCCGATGACCTCCGCTGCCGGTCGAATCGTCGTCGTTTCGGTCTGTCTGGCGCTACGTCCACAATCGTTCTGCCCATCGGCCATCGCGGCCGGTCCGTACACGATCGTGGAACTGCCGTTCACGCTCAGTGACCCGGCACTGAATGATCACGACCAAGTGGCAGGCATGTTCTCCATGGAGTCCGACGGCATACATCTGCTGGACCTGCGAGACGGGACGAGTCAGGTGACTCCATGCTCGCCATCGCTGATGTTTGCGTACTACGTCCTGCTGAACAACGAGGGGGACATCCTTGTCGCCGGAAGCTTCGGGACATCGCTATGGCGGGACGGCACAGAGACGCCGATCGAGTTCATGGACTGCTATGGCATGAACGATGCGTGCCAGGTCGTCGGCAAGGACGGACTCCCCGTGCTCTGGGAGGATGGTGTCAAGACGCACTTCGGGACGCTCGGTGGGGATGGGGGCTGGGCGGACGACATCAACAACAGCGGGATGATCGCTGGGGCGACGACCTTGACCTCCCAAGGTGGGGGAATGCACGCGTTCCTCTATGCCGACGGCATTATGACCGACCTCGGGACGCTGGGTGGGGGGACCAGCGATTCGTATGGGATCAACGAACTCGGTCATGTTGTTGGCTGGTCGGATGTGGACGACGACATGCAGCGGCACGGGTTCTATTACGCTGAAGGCACCATGACGGACCTCGGGCTGCTGCCCGGCACAGGGCAATCCATCGCCTTGGACCTGAATGACCACGGGCAGGTCGTCGGCTACTGCGGCGACGAGTTTAATATCAAGGACAATCCCAGGGCCTTCCTTTGGGAAGACGGCGTCATGACGGACCTCAACGATCTGCTGCCGGCCGGCTCGGGCTGGAATCTGACGAGAGCTTTGTACGTCAACAACCATGGAACGATCCTGGGGATGGGATACAACACCGACGACGAGTACCTCCCCTTCGCCATGATGGTCGTGCCCGAGCCGACTTCGTTCCTCCTACTGCTTGGCGGATTCGCGCTCCTGAGACGGCGTAAGCGATAGGCTTGGCGGCGCCAGAGCGGACGGCTGCTCCAGCCCGTGTTTCGAGGCGGTGCGCAACGATGCACTGCGAGACGCCTCGAAGATACGGACCGGCCAAGGAGACACAACAGGCGATCGATCGCCTGTTGCGTCTTGCGTATCCCCACCCCTTTCGTTGGCACAAGCCCTTCTACAGCCACCATCTCCTTGTAACGGCGCCAAGACAGAGGATGGTGAGCATTGCGGGCAGGACGGCCTCCATCCCGCTGCCGCACCCGTCCTGCCAGTCGAGATTGGCCCCGTATAGATCCTCGCTTCCGTTCCGTTCGTCCTGCCAGACGATGAGGGCCTCGCCCGGCGAGAAGGTGAAGATGGCCGGTGTGTCTTGCTCACCGGGTTCTCCGCAGATGAGCTCACCATTGGGGTCCCATGCGAGGTTGCCGTCCGCATCCACGCGCTGGGCCATCAAGTCGTGATCCACCTGCGCCAGGTCATACCAGGTGATGATGGCGCCGTCCTCGGCGTCCGATGCGATCCCGGGCTCCCACAGCAGGCCCGGGCCGGTGTGGACCGGAACGCCCGTAGATCCCCAGGCCAGGTGGCCGTTGGGTTCGATCTTCTGGGCGTAGATGTCCGAGTCCATCACTTGCTGGTTTCTCCAGGTCAGGATCGCTCCGCCCGACCCGTACGGGGTGATCTTCTGGTCATACTGATCGATCTCCGCATCGGCAGCGGCGACGCGGACCCCGCTCGGGTCCCAGAGCGCCGCTCCGTTTGGGCCGATGCGTTGGGCGTAGATGCGGTAGTTGCCGTCGCGGCGGTCCCACCACGCGATGATGGCGCCGTTGTTGCCGTCCGAGACGATCTCCGGGCAGCCTTGGTAGCTGGGCTGCGGGCAGACGCGAAGGCCGTTGAAGGCCCAGAGCGTGTTCCCACTGCCTGTGACGCGTTGCGCGTAGATATTCGATTGCCCGTTTCGACTCACGTACCACGTGATGATGGCGCCGCCGAGTCCGTCGGAGACGATCTTGGGTGTCCAGTCTTGGTTGGGGTCGGTGGCAATGGGGACGCCGTTGGGCTCCCACTGGGCGACGCCGTTGGCGTCGACGCGTTGTGCGTAGACGTCATAGCTTCCGTAGGGGTTCCAGGGCTTGAGGGCACGGCGGTCCTGCCACGTCACAATGGCGCCACCCGCGCCGTCCGTGGTGATTTCGGGGAAGTCTTGCTCCTCCCACTCCACGACGAGATGCACGCCGTCGGTTCCCCACATGCTGGTGCCTTGATGATTCACCCGTTGGATGTGGATGTCCGGATCGTCCCAGTCGCGACCGCGGTCCGAATAGGCGACGATGACGCCACCGGCGCCGTCTGAGACGGTGTCGAAACTCAGGCTGGCCGCGCCGCCGTCCACGTGGATGTTGTTGGCGTCGTTCGGGTCCCACAGTGGCGCCCCGTCGGGCGTCATCCGGAGGGCGTAGAGATCCGTGAAGATTCCCGTTCCCCAGCTATCTCGCCAGGTGAGGATGACGCCGCCGTCGCCGTCGGTGACCAGCTGCGGCGCTGCGTGATTGCGGTTGGAATACGTCCGGACGGGGAACTCGGTAACGACCAGGTCCTCTGCGCGGACGGAACAGCAGACCAGAACGGCCAGCACTGCACAATTCCTACCCATCGCTGTCACTCCTGTTGCCCCCCGGTGCCAAAGAATTCTCGGCGCGAACCGCGCGCAACGAATGAGCACGAGACGATTGATGAGATCAGGAGGGAATCACACGTTCCGGAAATAGGACGTCCGCGCCAGACGACGTCCGGCGGTGCCGTGCCCTTCCCCACCCGCCTTTCCCCTCGAAAGGCCGTGGTCCTCAAACGGGTATGATCGAGACCGACGTTTCCCGTTTGGCTCCCGTCAACGAAACAGCCTACCGAACCAAGTACTTGCGTCAAGCAGAAACTGCCTATCCGCAGGTCCTGCATTCCCGTTCGCTCACCAAACGCGCTTCAGAATCCGCCGCAGGTCCCCGCCGGCGCGCAACCGGACGAGGAATCCTAGTACCGTATTTCACAAGTCGTGCGACTATGGACACGACCGTACCCGCCACTATCGCTGCCCGAG
>CAZKCX010000170.1:910-11198 GCA_964550865.1 uncultured Planctomycetales bacterium | reverse complement strand
GCGTTCGATGGTCTGTACGGCCTGTCGATCGAGGTCGACATCGACGGCACGCCGCGTCCGCAAGGGGACGCGTGGGACATCGGGGCGTATGAGAACCCCTAGAAGGCCCCGAACGGGCACACGGTCATGCGGCGCCGTTCGTCGGTAGCCGTCGGCAGCGAGGCGATTCCCCCGTCGCCGGGAAGCCACATCTCGTGTCAGGCGGAGCGGATGGCAATCAGGCTCTTCGGAACGCCGAGGAATCGCTCCACATGAATGGCCGTCGCATCGGGGAAATGACTTCGGAGACGGCGCTTGTTGTAGAGGTAAAAGTCCGCCCTCCATTGCTTGACCCACAGGCTCCGCAGCCAACCCCGCGACAACCGCCATTGCCGCTCATGCGAGAGGTACTGCACGCACGGGAGCCACGAGTGGGCTTCGATCGGGAAATGTAGATAGGGGGTTTGCACAAAGTAGTTCCGCCCCACCCGTGCGATCTCGCGCGCGAAATGCCGTTGGTGCTCCTCCGCCCGGACTCGAAACTCACGATCCGACACCGTAGCCAGCATTGCTCTTTCCAATGTGACATGCTCAAGCACGGAGTTACACCAGACGGCGTCGAAGCCGTCCGTATCCAGGGGTAACGGGCCGTCCGGCGGGAGGAGCACGAATCCCTTGAGCCCGTACCGCTCGACTCCACGTCGCATCGGCTCCGCGTTGATGTCGGCGATCGTAATGTTCGAGGGATAGGGGTAGTAGCTCGCCAGGTACGATCCGTCTTCACTGCCCAGGTCCAGCACGGAGTGCTCCGGGCCGAGACGAAGAGACCTGACGAACAGATCGACCCTTTTGCGTTTGGTCCAGCTCGTGAGGCGGCTCAGCCATCGTTCGGTTGCGTAGTTCCATCGAGGCATTTGTCGAATTCGCCACGCCCCGCGATTCGGAGCCGCAAGTACTGATTGTCGGAGGGGATCGCGTCCCTGGCTCGTCCGGGGATCACCACGCTTTGACTGGGTACCGGGAAACGGAGGCGTTGTAAAGGCCGTTTGCACATGCCCGCGACGTACGCGAAGGCTCCGAGCGAAGGAGCCCGGGCATCTCGATGCACTCGAAAAGGCGTACGGACGGATGTATAGTGATCGGGTGTCGACGGAAACGACCCATGCGGAACCGTGGACGGTCGGGCGGCTCCTGAACTGGACACGTGACTACCTGCGATCGAAAGGACTCGATCAGCCGCAGCTCTGCGCGCAGCTGCTTCTGGCGTCCGCGTTGGGCTGCACACGGCTGGAGTTGTACGTTCGATTCGAGACCGTCCCCTCGCCGGAGGAGGTGGCTGCGTTTCGCGAACTTGTGCGACGGGCCGCCGGCGGCAAGCCGATCGCCCATCTGGTGGGGCACAAGGAATTCTTCAGCCTGGACTTCGCCGTCACATCGGACGTGCTGATTCCGCGGCCGGAGACGGAGACCTTGGTGGAGGTCGTCCTCGAGATCGTCCGGACCCGCCCAAGCCCTGTGGACCGGATACTCGATCTGTGCACCGGTTCGGGTTGCGTGGCGGCCGCACTAGCCCATCAATTGCCGGACGTGCACGTGGTGGCGACGGACGTTTCTCCCGAAGCCCTGGTCGTGGCTCGAGACAACATGGAACGGCTGGGGCTTTCCGAGCGTGTCACGCTGTGCCAAGGGAATCTGTACGACGCGCTGCCGGACGAGACCCAGGCGTTTCCGATGATCGTCGGCAATCCACCCTACGTGAAGACGTCCGATTTGGAGGGCATCAGCGCCGACGTGGCCAAACACGAGCCCCGGATTGCCCTGGACGGCGGCGACGACGGCCTCGAGGCGATCCGCAGGATCGTGGGAGAGGGACCGCGATACCTTGCCGCAGGAGGTTTCTTGGCGATCGAAATCGGATACGATCAAGCGGAGGCGGTGCGAGACCTCTTTCGACAGGCAGGCTTCGACGCGATTCGATCGACCCGGGACGCGCTCGGGCACGAGCGCGTCATGCAGGGACAGCGATCGTAGACCGCTCCGTCGGCGCGACGCGGGTCTGACGGGTTGGTGCGTGGTACGGTAGGCAAACGAGGGCAGCGAGAGTGGACTACTTCATCATCAACGGCGGAAACCGATTGAAGGGCTCCGTGCGGGTCAACGGCGCGAAGAACGCCGCCTTGCCAATCATGGCGGCGTCGGTTCTGTGCGAGGGGGAAAGCGTCCTCCACGACGTCCCCCCCCTGGCGGACATCGAGTCGATGGCCAAGCTGCTCAAGAAGCTGGGCGTCGACGTCCAGCATGAGGCCGACGGGACCATGCGTCTCCGCGTGGTGGACGAAATGAACTGCCACGCCGAGTACGATCTGGTCCGCAAGATGCGGGCGAGCGTCTGTGTGATGGGGCCGCTCTTGGCCAAACGCGGGATGGCCCGTGTGTCGATGCCGGGAGGGTGCGCGATCGGCGACCGTCCGATCGATCTTCACCTGATGGGCATGGAGAACCTCGGTGCGGACGTCGAACTCATCAGCGGCGACGTCCAAGTCCGCGCCAAGCGTCTGACGGGCGGCGAGATGTTCCTGGGCGGGGCGTTCGGCTCGACGGTCACGGGAACGGCGAACGTCCTCATGGCGGCGGTGCTCGCGAAGGGTCGAACGGTGATTGAGTCGGCCGCGTGCGAGCCGGAAATCGCCGATCTCGCGGACTTCTTGAACCAATGCGGCGCGCAGATCAGCGGCGCGGGCACGCCCCGGATCGTAATCGACGGCGTGCAAGGCCTCCAGGGCAGCGAGCACACGATCATCCCCGATCGCATCGAAACCGGCACGTTCATGATCGCCGGGGCGATCAGCAACGGGGACGTCACCATCGAGAACGCCCGGCTCGAGCACCTGCTGGCCGTCGTGGACCGGCTCCGCCATGTGGGCGTGAACATCGAGAAGGACAACGGCAAGGTCGTGGTATCGTCCAGTCGGCGGCTCGAGCCGATTACGGTGACCACGCAGCCGTATCCGGGCTTTCCCACCGATCTCCAGGCCCAGCTCATGGCGATCCTGACGCTGGCGGACGGGAACAGCGTCATCACGGAGAAGATCTTCCCCGATCGCTTCATGCACGTCGCGGAGCTGTCCCGTATGGGCGCCCGGCTGCACAAGGAGGGACCGACGGTCGTCGTCGAAGGCGTGAAGCGGTTGATCGGTGCACCGGTGATGGCCTCGGACCTCCGCGCTTCGGCCGCGCTGGTGCTCGCGGGGCTGATCGCCAAGGGGCAAACCCGCGTCCACCGTGTCTATCACATCGATCGCGGCTACGTGCAGATCGAGAAGAAGCTCGCAGCGCTGGGCGCGGATATCCAACGATCGCAGGAATAGGCCTCGGACGACCGAGTGCGCACGCGGTCCGCGCCGCTCCTCCGGCTACTTCAGCGGAACGACCCAGATGTTGCGGAACGCCACCGGGCAGACGTGATCCTGTAAGACGATCGGACCGGGTGCGCCCACCTTCTTCGGCCGGCGGATCTTGGGGATCTCCTGGTCGTCGATGACGGTGATCCCGTTCTGCACGACGGTGATCCGCCCCTTGCGTACCTTTCCCGTTTCCTCATCGCGACGAGGCGCGCGGAACGTAATGTCGTACGACTGCCACTCCTTGGGCGGGAGGCAGGCGTTCGTGCCCGGCGCGATCATGCCGTACAGCGCACCGCAATCGTTCTTCTTCAGCGGATCGAGTCCGTAGCTGTCCAGGACCTGCACCTCATAGCGTCCTTGGAGGAACACTCCGCTGTTGCCCCGGGCCTGCCCCTTCCACAGCGGCATGTACGGCGTCATGAACTCGATGTGCAGCTTGCAGTCGCCGAATTCCTTCTTGCTGCGGATGTTGCCCGTGAGCGGCATGCACACGAGGGCCCCTTTCATCACGCGCCACGGGATGGGCTTGCCGTTCATCCGCGTCCAGCCGGAGGTGTCCTTCCCGTCGAAGAGGACGATCGCACCTTCCGGCGGTTTTGTGAACTGGGGTTCTGGCTTCGGTACCGCCTTGTCTTCGGCGTGCACAGCCGACAAGGCGAGCGCGGCCACGCAGGTCGATAGGAGGCGGCGCGTCGTTCGTGTAGCGGTTTGCGTGTTCATGGTTGCGCTCACCTTCTGCGATCTATTCGAGGACCCGTCCGAGCGTCCACCCGTCTCGATAGGGCGGACGAATGAGTTCCTTGGCTCGGGGCTCGTTCGGCACCTCCAGCTTCTCTGCGTCCCACGCAATGGGCTTGCCCAAACGGTAGGCGATGTTGCCCAGCAGGACCGCTTCGGTCAGCGGACCGGCGTAGTCGAAGCTCGCGGAGGGTTTACGGCCGGTCTTGCAGCATTCGATCCACTCGTGGTGATGTCGCACGGCGTCGGGAAGAAAGGCATGTGGCTTGTGGGTTCCCTCGGCACCTTCCTTATCCAGCATGATATAGCGGTTGTAGTCGGCCGCGAGCCGTCCCTTTTCGCCCACGAATACGATCCCCATCTCCCAGTCGGCGAACGGCTCCCCGGCGAACGGAAGACGGAGCTTCCGGCCGTTGTGCCAGATCAATCGGACCGGCGGTCTGCCGTCGCGTTCGGGGTAGTCGTAGCGCACGATCATCCATCGCGGCGTGCTTTCCGGATGCACCGGCGGGCCTTCCGCCTCGATCCGGCCGACGTGGCCGAGTTCGAGCGCCCAGTAGGGCAAGTCCATCAGGTGGCAGCCGAAGTCGCCCAGCAATCCCTCACCGAAATCCCACCATCCGCGCCACTTCCTCGGCAGGTACGCCGGATGGTACGGCCGATACGGAGCGGGCCCCAGCCACTGATCGTAATGGAGGCCCTTGGGCACGGGCGGGCTCTTCTTCGGTCGATCGCCGGGCGCGTACCCGCCGCTCCGCCAGACGTGGACCTCCGTGACCCGACCGATTGCGCCGGCGCGGATCTGTTCGACGACGTTTCGATACGTGCCCGACTGATGCATCTGGATGCCCATCTGGGTGGCGACGTTCGTCTTGGCCGCCTTTTCGGTCACCTTGCGCGTCTCGTAGACCGAGTGCGCAAGCGGCTTCTCGCAGTAGACGTGCTTGCCCGCGTCCAGCGCGATCATGGTGGCCGGCGCGTGGGTATGGTCGGGCGTGGAGATCAGGACGGCATCGATGTCCTTCCTGTCGAAGAGACGCCGGAAGTCGGTGTAGAACTTGGCCCAGGGAATCCACTTCCGCGTGTCAGCCACCTGGCGCTCGTCGGCGTCGCAAAGCGCGACGATTCTCTCCCCCCGCATCGCAAGCAGATTCTGCTTGCCGCGATTCCCCGCGCCGATGACGGCAATCCCGAGCTTCTCGTTCGGCGATTTGCCCCTTAGCAGGGCCGGGGCACCGGCCGACCAGGCCGCGCCTACGGTCAGCGAAGATGTCTTGAGGAACCTGCGGCGAGTGTACAGCCTCGGCATCGTAATCTCCGGGGTTTGCCTTTCGACGCGTGCGCCGTGACGGAAGCGGTGGTGTCCTCACCGTGCCCTAGGGATTGTGCTTCCAGTGCTCCTTCCGCAGGGCGTCCAGCAGGTCGCGACGCTTCGGGTAGAACCGTTTCAAGGACCGTTTCTTGTGCCGACCGAGCGCGTAGCTCGTCAGGATCGGCAACGCCAACGTCGTGTCGGTGTAGCAGACCACCGCATCCGGGAGCTTCGACGGATCGATCTTCCCCCAACTCACGGCCTCACTGGGCGTCGCGCCGCTCAAGCCCCCCGTGTCCGCGCGGGCGTCGGTGATCTGGAAGAAGTAGTCGTGGCCCACGTCGGGCACCTTCAAGATCTCCTGGATGTACGGCTCGGTTTGGAGGACGAAGTTCTTGGGGCTACCCCCGCCCAAGAGCAGGACGCCGCTCTTGCCGCCCCTCCGCTTGGCCTCCCAGACGATGCCGGCCGTCTCGTTGACGTCGAGCGACGGGTCTAGCCTCGTCACGGCGCTGCCGCGCATCTCCAGGCTCGCGACATTCATCCCGATCGCGCTGTCTCCGGGCGACGACGTGTAGACGGGCACCTCCGCGCGGTAGGCGGCGGCCAGGATCGACACCCCGGACGTCCCGTTCTCCTTCTCGTGCTCATCGGCGTGCTTGCCCAGCATGTAGTGCAGTCGGGCCGTGCCCATCTCCCGCTGGAACTCATCCTGGGTGAGGATCTTGAGCAGGATGGCGTCCGTCTTGAGCAGGCACTCGGTATAGTCGAGGACGACGTCGTAGATGCGAACGACGTTGTTGTCCTGGAGGTCGGCATCGTCGAACTCGTGGCTGCCCACGTGCAACGGCAGGTTGAAGGCGAAGTGCAGGTCGTGATAGAGGTTGGCCCCGGTGGCGACGATCCAATCGACGAAGCCCGCCTCGATCAACGGAACGATGCAGGACGGCCCCAGCCCCGCCGGCGTGAGCGCGCCCGCCATGCTCAGGCCGACCGTCACGTCCGACTCCAGCATGCGTTCCGTGAACAAACGACACCCCTCGCGGAGGCGCCCGGCGTTGTAGGCCAGGAACGTTTCGTCCACGAGGTCGGCCACGCCCCGTTTGCCGCGAATCGCCTTCGGCCAGATGCGCGGCCCGGAGAGGTATTTCGCCTTGTGCGGGCACTTGCGACTTCGAATCCACTCGGGCACCTCGGGATACGTCCCGATCGGCGCGAGCTTCTGCTTGGCCCGACCGCGGGACGAAGCGGCCTTCACGGTCGTCTTCTTCTTGGCCTTCTTCCCTTTCGACTGGCGCTTGGTCTTCTTGGCCATGCGAGACTCCACGAGCAAGACCGTGCCTTCGAACCCGGTGCCCGATCACCGCGTTTCATGCAGGAACGGCTCGCGTTCGATCCGATGATCCGCCGACCCTCATCTGAGACGGCTCAACGTCCGATCGCCTGCATCAAGCGAGCCAGACGGTCCGGGTCGATCGGGTTCGTCGTTCGTCCGTCGACCTTCACTGAGGTGCCGACGATCAACCCGTCCGCCACCGACCACAGCGCGGCCGCATCGGCCACCGTCACGCCGCTGCCGACGAGCACGGGACGATCCGGAACGGCTTGTCGCACCGTGGCGACCTCCTCCATCGAGGTCGCCGCCCCCGTGGCGGCACCGGAGACGATCAGCGCGTCGGCCAACCCACGGTAGGCCGCATCGGCCGCGAGACGCCTCACGTCCGATTCGCCCAGCGGCGCGGCGTGCTTCACGTGGACGTCGGCGAAGACGGACACCTCCGCACGGAGCGATGCACGGTACCGAAGCGTATCGGCCGCCCTTCCCTCAAGCAATCCCTGGTCGGCGACGCAGACGCCGGTATGGACGTTCACGCGCACGAATCGCGCCCCCGAGGCTGCGGCCACCGCGATCGCCCCCTTCGCATCGTTGCGAAGGACGTTCACACCGACGGGAATCGCGATCGCCGCGACCACGTCGGTCACGATCGTGGCCATACACGTCAAGGTGTGGGGTTCGACCCGATCCGGCCAGAAGGGGGCATCACCGTAATTCTCGACGAGGACGCCGTCGCAGCCGGCGTCGGCAAACGCCTTGGCCTCCTCGACGGCGCGCGATCGGATATCGTCCATACTCGCCTTCGCCCGCGGGCTGCCCGGTAGCGGGAGAAGGTGGACCATGCCGATACAGACGGGCCTGGAGGCGAACGGCCAAGCCATGGCTGTTGGGGTATCACTCATGTGGGAATGCAAAGGAAAAGGGGACGGCTTGCTCTTCACGCTGCACTAGAAACGGGCCTCGTCCTGAAGCTTCGACCAGGGAGTATCGCGAGAAAGGGAGAAGCAGCGGGTCCATTCTTCGCGCGGCAATGCGGCCTCTCGTCCCGTTCCTTCAGCTCTCCTTCCGGAAGACGGCCACGAGATCTTCCACGGGCACAACGAACAGCTGGTTGTCCGATTCGAAATCGACGGGAATCGCATTCTTCGGGTTGAACAGGACCTTGTCGTACTGCCGAACGGGAAAATCGTCGTCGTTCTCCACCTGCACGGAGATGGTCACGATGCGGCCCGTGATGGTGGGGATCTCGATATTGTCCGGAAGGGCGATGCCGCCCTTGGTCTCCTTCTTGTCCTCATCCTTGCGGATGAGCACGCGCTTGCCCAACGGCTCCACGGTCTCGATCTTGATCGAACGCTCTTTGGCGTTCTTGGCCATAAGATACACCTCAATCCTTAGTTAAGGGACGCCTGGGTCCATCCAATCCTACCATTCTAGCGCCGGTGTCCGCCGCTCGCAAGGGAGTCTTGGTTCCTCCCCACGGTTGGGGTGCATCAACGGGATCGTTGCAGGGATGCCGTGTAGGGTGCGGACTGCCCGAGCCGCGAGATTCATCTCGCGCGGTCCATCTCCGCGCAGCATGAATGCTGCGGCTCGGGCAAGGGATACGCAGCATGTGCACGGGGGTGCTCGTGCAACCGAAATCGAGATGCACCCCCACGGTTGGACCCGCCACGCCTGTCATTCCGCAACGCGTAGGATTTCCGCCTGTGCTTAAACTGGCCCACCCCACTGCCGATATACACACTGCCGTCCTCACCGGCGGGAAGCCCGGGCCGTGGCAACCCGCAGAGGTCGGCGACAGACTCGGATCGAAGGCAAGCTATGGCCACGGTCCCGTTCTTGCCGGTTGCCGGGCGGGAACACGCGAACACGAAGGGCCCCGTCCGCCGAATAGGGCACCCCACTTATCGGGCCGTATCCGACAAGGGGATCTGCTTGTCGCCCCGATTGAACTGAAGTCCCGTCTCCTCGCCGGGGGATCTCGTCCTGCACACGGGGGGCCACCGACCGGGCCGGTGGCAAGAGCAGCATGCCATGCACCTACTCCGTACTTCTGATCAAACCGCGACATAACGCTCCGACCGGCCATGCGCTCCCGCCGCTGGGTATCATGTCGCTGGCCGCTTATGTGCGCCAAACACAGCGGGTGGACGTGCGCATCATCGACATGACGCCGTATCCCATGGACTACCGTGAGTTGGACCACCAGATCCGGATGGTCAAGCCGGATCTGATCGGCATCAGCGCGATCACGTTTGAGTCCGACGGACTACACCGCGCCGCCCAAATCGCCAAGGCGTGGCGATCGGACGTTCCCGTCGTCGTCGGGGGCCCCCATGCCACCAGCTACACGGAAGAGGTGCTGGACGATCGGAACGTCGACATCGCCGTCCTGGGCGAGGGCACCTTCGACGAGCTCCTCCGTGCGATCCGAGCTTCGCGGCCGCTGGACGAGGTCCACGGTATCGCGTTCCGCCGCGACGGAAGGTTCGTGCAGACACCGCCGAGAGAGCTGATCCAAGATGTGGACGCGCTGCCCTTCCCCGCCTGGGACCTCGTGCCGATCCGCCGTTACAAGTACTTCGACCGTTTCAGCAAGACCGGCTCGGGAGACTATGCCACGTTGTTCACCTCCCGGGGTTGCCCGTATCGCTGCGTCTACTGCCACCAGGTCTTCGGCAAGACCTTCCGGCCCCGGTCGCCGGAGAACGTCTTCCGCGAGATCCAAATCTTGTACAGCACGTTCCGCATCCGCGAGTTCGAGGTCATCGACGACGCCTTCAATCTAAACTATCAGCGTGCGGAGGCCATCTGTGATCTGATTATTCAGTCCGGAATGGAGATCAGCCTCACGTTTCCCAACGGCGTGCGGGGCGATCTATTGGACGAGAATCTCATCCGGAAGCTCCGCCAGGCAGGTACCCGCTTCATGACCTTTGCGGTGGAGACGGCCAGCCCGCGTCTTCAA
The DNA here is from genome assembly GCA_964550865.1 of uncultured Planctomycetales bacterium. Taxonomy (GTDB): domain Bacteria; phylum Planctomycetota; class Phycisphaerae; order UBA1845; family JAFGLZ01; genus JAFGLZ01. Next base: position 1,458 of record CAZKCX010000170.1, on the reverse strand, counting down.
AAGGCAATTCGCAAGAATCTTCGGATCCGACGCATCCGGCGGAACATCGAGATCGCCTTGCGAGAGGGGATCTTCTGCCAGGGGTTCTTCATGTTGGGCTTCCCGACCGAGACGCGGGAGGAGCTGGAGTCCACGCTGGAGTTCGCCCTGACGTCCGACCTGCACGCCGCGCACTTCTTCGTCGTCAACCCGTTCCATGGGACGCAGCTCGCCGAGCTAGCCCGTGCGATGGGCAAGCCCGTAAAACGGGACTTCAAGACCAGCTACCTGACGCGTCACTTCGACAACCTCACGGATATCCCCGAGCCCGTGTTCGACAAGATGCGTTCTCGCGCGCTGCGACGGTTCTGGCTGAGTCCGAAGCGTATCTGGCGCGTGGCGCGCGACTACCCCAACAAGGGGAATCTGCCGCACTTCGTGCCGACGCTCGTCAAGCGGGTGGCCCTGTTGGGACAGGACCACTGACGCGGCGCGTCGACACCTTCCACCGGACACCGCAGTCACTGCCGACCCCGATCAGAGAACCGTCACGAGCGAACCCGGTCCTT
>CAZKCX010000170.1:0-900 GCA_964550865.1 uncultured Planctomycetales bacterium | reverse complement strand
AATCGAACACGAGCGCGGTTCTATGGAGGTGTCATGACCCACACACAATCAATTGCCGTACCCCGGCGCATTCCGCGCGTCGGTCCGCCTCTGGCGCTGTTCGTTCTTGCGGGACTGACGACGTTCGGGTGCACGTCCACCGGTGGCTCCGGGGAGCCTCAGGTCGCCCCAGACACCGCTATGGAGGAATCCGCGTCTTCCGCCGAAAGCCAACAGAAAGGGCCATCGGCAGCAGCCAAGCCTCCGGTTACGGGTCCCTCCCTCTTCGATGTCGAGCCCTGCTCCCTCAAAGGCTGGCGAGTCATCGACGACTTCGTCTTCGACATGCACGGCGACGTGTACGTCAAGGACGGGCGGATCGTGCTCGAGGCCGGCGCGCCGGCGACGGGGATCAAATGGACCGGCACGGTGCCCGAAGAGAACTACCAGGTCACGCTCGAGGCGATGCGCGTGGACGGCCACGACTTCTTCTGCGGGCTGACGTTTCCCGTCGGCGGAGAGCCGTGCACGCTGATCCTCGGCGGGTGGAGCGGCATGGTCGTGGGGCTCTCGAACATCGACCACATGCACGCAGCCGAGAACGAGACGACCACGTCGCATAACTTCAAGAACGGTACGTGGTATAAGGTGGAGCTGCGGGTCACGAACGAGTGGATTCGCGTCTGGATCGACGATCACGAAACCATCGCCTTGGAGCGCGGAGATCACGGCTTCTCGATCTGGGCCGAACAGGAGCCCACCCTGCCCTTCGGCATCGCGACGTGGTACACCACCGGCGCCTTGCGGAACATCAAGGTGCGTCCGGTCGCGCCGGAATCCTAGGCTGCTTCGAACCAAGTGCGGCAAGTGTGGCACGGCCGCCTCCAGGCTTCGCTGCGCTTCGCCGTGACAAGCCCGGCC
>CAZKCX010000169.1:0-11240 GCA_964550865.1 uncultured Planctomycetales bacterium | reverse complement strand
TGGAGCGACTATTTCACCTGTTTCAATCCGCCCCCCTCGTTGATGAGGGGGGAAAGCAGAGACGTTCGAGCTCTGCGGGCCACGCTGACGTTTCAATCCGCCCCCCTCGTTGATGAGGGGGGAAAGCCCTCGTTGCTAACCAGCGAGTAGTACACCGCTTGGACGGCAAGAATCGCGAACCTGCCCGTGAGGACACGACAATACGGTGGAACCGGATGTCTCCTGGTTTCGCAAGAGGTATACATGAAGGCACTTACATCACTCCGCGAACCTCGCAGGGTTTTCATGCGCACTGGGAGTCCGCGGGCCCTTCCGGGCTCGTTCCGACATGCATGCCCGGCGCAACGTGCGCCGGACGAAGGCACAATCACACGCTCAGGTCGTCCTCCTCAATCCACAGCCCTACCGACGTTAAGGCCGCGGTTCGCACAGCCCACGCAGTCGCCCACCGAATCTAGACGATCAGCGGTCCTTCCATATCGGGCGCGGCGCCGATCCCGTAGTGCTCGGTCCGCTCCCGCGTGACCTCATCCAGAAGATACAGCCTCAGGCTGTCCGTGTCACGGTCGATCAGGTCCAGAAGGCGCTTTCGAAGGACTACCAACTCCTTGTCGCCGACGAGACACTCGAAGACGCTCTTCTGGACGCGGTGGCCGAAGTCGAGGCATACCCGCGCAACTCTGCGAAGCCTTCGCCGTCCGGCCCTGTCCTCGGTGTTCACGTCGTACGTTACGAGAACGAGCATGAGGCAGACTCCTTTGGCATGAACACGGCTCCTTTCCTCGCCGCGCGAAATCACCGAGAGGGCAGTACGACCGGAGCGTCTACTTCAACACGAGCGGCGGGTAGCCCTCGACCTCCCCGCGGATCGCACGGGCCAGCAGCTTGGCCTGAAGAAAGGGCAACCGCCCGATATTCACGGTGCAGTCAAGGAGCGGATGCTTAACCTGCTCATGCTTTCGTTGCTGATAGGCGCTGACGACCTTCTTTCGTGTCTCAGGCGTCATCTCAACCGCACCGCCCGTGCGTGCGTTGAAGTCGTCTTGTGCAACCTGCCGACGGTTGATCATTGTCAAGACGAGGCGATCAGCGATGAGCGGCCGAAACTCCTCCATCAGGTCGAGGGCCAAGCTCGGGCGGCCGGGACGGTCGGCGTGAAGAAAGCCCACGGACGGATCGAGGCCGGCCGCCGTAAGGGCAGCCGTGCAGTCGTGCACGAGCATCGCATAGAGGAACCCGAGCATTGCGTTGATGCGGTCACGCGGCGGACGTCTGCTCCGCGGCGCGGAACTCGGCTCGCGGATCAGCCCGCCGTCGAGGCGGAGGGGGTGAGGGGCTCACCATGCTCCAAGTGCAGGCTGTGTGGCCCATGAAGACGAGCGGAGGCGAACGCCGAGCCGAGTTTTGTCCCCTAACGTCCGTTAGGGCCGGCCTGATCTGTCATACCCGGGCCATATACTGACATCGTGACCGGCATTGGGCAGAAGCCTGATGAAATCGCTTCGATAAGCGATTATGATGCCCGTCATCCGACTTCAGAGATCTCTACGGCTTTACTCGTCGACACGCTCGACCAAGGAGCAGGCCTGACACATGACAAGGCAGCGCAAGGAGAAACAGCCGAATGAACGACCACGGCCAGTTCGATGAGGCGTTCAGAGCGTTGACGGATTGCACTCCCTTCCCTTGGCAGAAGAGCCTTTATGAGAAGTGGTTCGGCAACGGCAAGATCCCGCGGACGTGCGATCTACCCACAGGCCTTGGGAAGACGAGTGTCCTCGCGGTGTGGCTGATAGCCCTTGCCCGAGGAGCCAGGCTTCCTCGGCGACTGGTGTATGTCGTTAATCGCCGCACGGTCGTGGATCAGACGACGACCGAAGTCGAGCGGTTGCGGGAAAGGCTACGGACGAACCTTGAGAGACTTGATGCCAGCAGGATTGACGACCTGGGCATCAGTACGCTTCGCGGGCAGTATGCCGACAACCGCGAGTGGTCGGCCGATCCGTCGAAGGCCGCCGTTATCTGCGGCACGGTAGACATGATCGGCAGCCGACTGCTGTTCAGCGGGTATCGTATCGGGTATCGGAGTCGGCCTCTTCACGCTGGCTTCCTTGGACAAGACGCACTCCTCGTTCACGATGAGGCCCACCTCGAACCGGCGTTTCAGAGGCTGGTCGATGCGATCCAAGAAGAACAGCGGGGTGAGCAGAAGAAACGTACGAACAACTGCGACGTACCCTGGCCCCGGCTGCACGTCATGGCGATGTCGGCGACGGGGCGGAACGACAGCAACGAGGCCTCAATCGAAAACGACCTCGTCGAACTGACGCCCGAAGAGAAGACTCCGCCTGAGGAGCTTCCCGATCCACCGTCCGAACCCATCCACCACGTCTGGCGACGGCTGAAGGCGAAGAAGAAGCTGTGTCTCGATTCATGTGCGGATGACAAGGCCGTTCCCGCTCGGATCGCTGAGATCGCGGAGAGCTACGACGCGCAGGACGCTGCTGTGTTGGTGTTCGTCCGGAAGCTTGAACACGTGGAGACCATTGAGAAGGCCTTGAAGAAGGCGAAGCGACGCGTCAAGTTGCTCACGGGCACGATGCGCGGCCGCGAACGCGACGGACTCGTCCGTGATCCGGTTTTCGTACGATTCCTGCCGCCGTCCGATCGGCCCAAAGATGTCACGCCCGCCGAAGGTACGGTCTATCTCGTCTGCACCAGCGCGGGCGAGGTCGGCGTGAACCTCTCGGCCGATCACATGGTCTGCGATCTGTCCACGTTCGAGAGCATGGCCCAGCGCTTCGGGCGGGTGAACCGGTTCGGCGATCGCGAGGACACATGCATCACCGTCGTGGCCCCGGAGTCGTTTGACGACAAGGATTCGCTTGCACCCGCCCGCCAGGCTACGCTGAAGCTACTGGAGGAGTTGAGCGGTGACGCCAGTCCGTCGGCGCTGGGTCGACTCGATCCTACCGCACGTCGCGACGCCTTCGCTCCAGAGCCGTCGATTCCCTGCGCCACCGATATTCTCTTCGACGCGTGGTCGCTGACGAGCATCCGGCAACCCATGCCGGGCAGGCCGCCCGTCGAGCCCTACTTGCACGGCATCGCCGAATGGCAGCCGCCCGAGACGCACGTCGCGTGGCGTGAGGAGGTGGAGCGCATGGCGGGGCATCTCCTCGATCGCTATCCGCCGGCCGACCTGCTCGATGACTACCCCCTGAAGCCGCATGAGTTGTTGCGCGACCGGAGCGATCGCGTGTTCAAGGAGCTGCAAACCTTGGCGAAGTGGCATCCCGACAAGCCGGTCTGGATCGTGGAAGAGCGCGGAACCGTCGAGGTGACGACACTTGGGGAACTGACGACAAGCGATGTACGGAGGAAGGATCGCATCAATGGCTGCACCATCTTGCTCGCGCCCAAGGCCGGCGGCTTGTCCCGAGGCATGCTCGATGGCAAGTCGGATGTGGCGGACGACGTAGCCGACATCGAGCGGTCCGAAGCCGGCGCGCGGCTTCGCATCTACTCGGACGATTCCGAGTACGACGTCAAAACCTCCGGTATGCGGCGTGTTCGAAGCATCGAGATTCGGTCGTCGGAAGACGAAGACGCCGACCCCGTCTACTGGGACTGGTTCGAAGAACGGCCACTGGAGGGCGGTCGGACCGCGAACAAGCCCGTCGACTACGACACACACGTGGGGGACGTGGAACGGCGTGCCCGCGGAATCGTCGAACGTCTCGAGCTGCCCGGCGACCTCGCAGGAGCCGTCGTGCTGGCCGCCAAGCTGCATGACCTGGGCAAGCGTCGCGAGCGATTCCAGGCGACGCTCGGCAATCGCGATCCGAGCATTGTGCTAGCGAAATCGGGACGACGCGGCGCACGGCTGCCGGAGACGTTCCGCCACGAATTCGCGTCACTCTTCGATGCTCGAGAAGATCCGCAGTTCGCCGCACTCAGTCCAGAGATGCAGGATGTCGTGCTGCATCTCATCGCTTCGCATCACGGTCGGGCGCGGCCGCACTTCGACGTGGATGAGGGGTTCGACCCCGAACGGTCGGTGTCCGAGACCGAGGCGATGGCCGTGGAGACGCCGCGTCGTTTCGCGCGTTTGCAGCGTCGCTACGGGTGGTGGGGCCTGGCGTACCTCGAATCGCTTCTCCGTGCGGCCGACTGGGCCGCCAGCGCCGAACCCTCTGCCTATGTGGAACACACGGAGGCCAACGTATGACCTATCCCGAACCCAATATCCGCATCGACGTGGACGTGACCAATCCGGGCCAATTCTTCGCCTGCTGCGGCCTGCTGGAATTGGCCGACCGCCTCTGGCCGGGGGCGGAGGGGTGGTTTGAGGAACGGCAGTTCCGCATCATGGGGTCTCTGAACTCCCAACCCGACCTGCGGATGCTGCTCGCGCGCCTATCTGAGGCGCACGCAGAACCCCTCGTCGGTAGCAGTGATGCCAAGCTCTCTCCGGTACAAATCGGTACCCCCTTCAATTTCCGATTGGATTGGTGGCTCGACACATGCGGAGAGAAGACGCTTTTCGGGAAGATGTTCTCAGGCCAGAAGCGGACGCTTAAGGATGTAACTCGCCTTCAAGGGAGCCTCTCCGAGGCTCTCAGGAGAGATCACGATGATACCTCCCTCCTAGACTGGAACGCGCCCCTGAAGGGGCGCTTTGGGGTTGATCCTCGCGCGGGATGGAAGGCGCTGGATGTGGGGTTCTCACCAAACGAGCAGGGGATGGCGGTGGGCACCTATCTGGTCACCGAACTTGTCGGGGCGATTGGATTGCAAGCATCCCCGCCGAAGGAACATGGGGACACATACCTCTATGCACCGTGGTTCCGGCCGTTGAGCGCTTGCGTGTCAAGAGCCGCCGCAGCCGGTTTGATCCCAGGCATAGGGGACTCATTATATAGCTTCGGGCTAACAAAGCGTGGCGGCTACAAGGGCTTCGATTTCGCTACCCCAATTGGAGATGAATCATGAACTCTGAGGATGTACTGGTGCAATTCGATGGCTGGCTAAGATCCGACAGTGATGTTGCAGCGCTCGTACTGCGTCAATCACTAGAGTCTGTTGAAGGCAAGGACGCCATTATCTTTCCCCCAACCTACGCAAGACCTGAACGCATGAGAGAGGAAGACTGGACCGGCTACAACATTGATCGATTCGAGGACGGGTCGAACGTATGCCAGCTTGACAGCGTCGGCTCCCAAGCTAACCGCATGGAACCGATCTTCAAGCGAAAGGAATACAGGGACCTTGTCCCGCGAGTCACAATCAAAGCCAATCTTGGTGTGGGAGGGGAACAGGCCGAAATCGATCTGCTTGATGCAGGGCATCGAGCTGCCGATGCGATTGTACGGTTCTCTACATTGGGACCAAGTCTACACGAAGGATTTCGAGCATTTAATCAGAACGGCAACGCAGAGAAGCTGGCGCGCATTGCCCCAACATCCATTGTGTTCGGTTCCTGGGACTCTCGATCGACTCAAGCAAAGCTACCCCGAATCGTGAGGTCTATCGTACGAGCCTACAATGTTGAGCCGGTCCACCGTTCGGCACAGTACAGCACGATAGCGGGTGAGATTCTTGAAGATGGCGAGGCGGAAGTAACAACTGAGGGGCCGAAGGCCGAACTGGGTTTTGCGCATGTCCCCGCAGTTATGACGCACGGTGGCATTCGTGTGAAGGAAGGCAGCGAGATCCGACGCGAAGCCGTCCTTAACCTTGTTCAACTTCGGAATCTCGGCGCGGAGAGTGCGACCGAAGAAGATGATCTTGTTCTCCGACGGTACATACTGGGACTGGCACTGCTTGCATTTACCGCACCACAAGACACTGCGTTACGCGAGGGATGCCAACTCGTCCCTGATGTTGGAAGGAAACCGGAGTGGAAAGAAGTGAGAAGCGATGGAACTCGCAGTGATCTCAACCTGACGCATGCGCAATCCCTCTCTTACGCGAGGGCTGCCGCCAAGGATTTCGGTGTCGCTTCAACTGACTTATTCGGGGACTTCAACGGTGAGTTGGCTCGAAAAGTCATGTCTTTGACCAAAGAGCAGAGGAAGGAATTGCTCAGGCGGGGCCCCGTCACCCCCGAAGCACTTGAAGAATCCTTCAAGAAGACCTCGACGAAGAAGACGACGAAGCGATCGACACGTGAGGAGGACTAGCAATGCCTCGGCACCTATGTATATCTGTGGCATTTCTTGACCCTCTCTTCCATGGTAAGGGAGACAGAGGCAAACCCGAATGGCCCCCGTCGCCGCTGCGTCTCTTTCAGGCACTGCTGGCAGGTTCGCGGACAGGTTGCCGTAATCGCGATTGGTCGGAGGACAAGGCGAACGCCTTCAGATGGCTTGAGCAGCAACCTGCCCCACACATAATCGCTCCGGCCGTAACGCTTAACGCACCGTGCCTGTACTATGTCCCCAACAACGACGGCGACAAGAAACAGGACAGGCAGGATCGGCTCGTCGGTAAGACCGCTTATCCACACCGAATGCTTGAAGGCCACACGGTGCATTACCTGTGGCCACTCGACGACCAGCAATCCACAATGGCACTTCCACACGCGCAAGTGCTTTCCCGCGAGGCCCGACACCTTTTGGCCCTCGGATGGGGGATCGACCAAGCGGTGGGAGATGGCCGGGTTCTGTCGGAATCAGAAGCTCGTGCTCTATCCGGCACCCGATGGCGCCCGTCGTTGGGGGGATCCAATGTGGGTAGTCCTCTTCGTGTCCCAGCCACAGGAACGTTTGTCGACCTCGAGCATGTCTATGATAGCTTCGTCAGAAGCGTTAACGGCTTGCAGTATGCTCGACCTGCGAAGCCAAAGAACTTTGAAAGAGTCCATTATGTTCCGCCGAACAGCCTTCAGCAGCGCCCCCGCGCCATCTTCGAGCTCCGTCACGACGACGGATCGTTCTGCACCTACTCCCAGCGAAAGCTCGTCCACATCGCCGGCATGGTGCGGTATTTGGCGAAGGAGGCGATGTTGGCCTCCCCGCCTCGGGGCGTCGGTGACGATTGGGTGGAGCGCTACGTCGTCGGGCATCGCGATCCGAAGGCGACCGAGCACCGTCAGCTCTCGTACTTGCCGTTGCCATCGGTCGGTCACTTTCACGCCGACCACGCGGTTCGTCGCGTGATGATTGTCGCGCCGGTTGGCGACGATGCTTGGCTGGAGCATCTCGCACGGCGGCTAGCGGGGTCGCAACTGAACGCGGAGAACGGTACCGAGTTCGACGAGAAAGGCCCGCCCACGCTCGTTCGCGTCTATCGCGACAAGGTTGCCGCGTGCTATACCCGTTCCGCCAGCGCCTGGGCGAGCGTTACGCCAGTGATCCTTCCTGGCCATGACGATCACAAGCCGAAGAAGACACGCAAGCTGATCGAAGCCGCCCTGGCCCAGTCCGGCATCGAGCAACCGTGCACGTTCGAATGGTCGGCCTTCTCCCGGTTTCGCAAGGCTCACTCCGCCCATAAGTATGGCAAGGACGGGCGGCTGCAAGGCTACATTCGTCCAGACCACTTGCTCACCCAGACGGCGGTGCATCTGACGCTGCGATTTCATGACGGATCGGCCGACATGAACCCCGTCGCCGTGCCAGGCCCGCTCGCCATCGGTGCCGGCCGGCATTGCGGGTTGGGCCTGTTCGCTGCGGAGCCTTGACGTCCCTAGGGGAGATCGTGATGCCCACCAACAGACCCTGAACCGACCCAAGGTCATGGATGGCCTTCGCCAAACAGGAGGACAGCCATGACCGACGTAATGTCTGAAACGAAGATCACGACGAGCCCCGAGGCCGAAGAGCGACGGCCCCTCGACCTTATCCCCGCTCGCATGCTCAACGAGTTCGCCTATTGCCCGCGATTGGCCTACCTCGAATGGGTCCAGGGCGAGTTCGCCCCGTCGGCCGACACGCTCGACGGCTCAGCCCACCATCGGCGCGTCGACAAGCCCTCCGGTTACGTCCCGCCGCCCGCCACCCAGCAAGGGCAAGCCGACGGCCCCGCCGAGGGCGACACACAGTCGGAGACCATCCACGCCTGTTCCGTGCACGTCTCCGCGCCGCGCCTGGGCATGACGGCCGTCATTGACCTGCTCGAGTCCCGACCCGACACCCCGGACGGAGCGCCCGCGGAGGTCTCGCCCGTCGACTACAAGCGCGGCGCCGTCCCGGATCTCCCCGAGCGGGCGTGGGAGGCCGATCGCGTCCAGCTCTGCGCTCAGGGGATGATCCTCCGCGAGAACGGCTACCGCTGCGATGGCGGCGTGATCTACTACATCCGCAGCAAGACCCGCGTGGACGTCGATTTCGACGACGCCCTCTGCCGACGCGTTCGCGAGCTGCTCGCCGAGATGCGAACGATGGCCCGGGCCGGCACGATCCCGCCGCCGTTGGAGGACAGCCCGAAGTGTCCACGCTGCTCGCTGGTGGGCATCTGCCTGCCGGACGAAACGCGGTTGCTCTCGGCTCGCGAATTACCGGCGACCGTCGCCGAGGCCGTCACCGAGCGGGAGGCCTCCGCACCGGCCGAGCGGTGCGTCCGCCGACTCATCCCGACGCGCGACGATGCACGGCCACTCTACGTCCAGGAGTCCGGCGCGTACGTTGGCAAGAAGGGCGATGCCCTGCAGGTCCGCCTCCGCGGGGACGGCAACGAGACGCTCGGATCCATCCGCCTGGCCGAGCTGTCGCACGTGAGCCTCTTCGGCAACGCCCAGGTTTCCACGCAAGCCGTCGCCGAACTGTGCGATCGGCAGATCCCCGTCGCCTACTTCACCACCGGCGGCTACTTCCGCGGCCTGACGCTGGGGCTACCGTCGAAGAACGTCGACCTCCGACTGCGGCAATACGCGGCGGCTGAGGAGCCCGCGCGGCGCCTCTCGCTGGCCCGGGCTTGGGTGGCCGGGAAGATCGCCAACCAGCGGACCCTCCTACGGAGGAACCACCCGGCTCCACCCGAGTTCGCACTAAAGGACCTGCGGGCCGGCATCGATGCCGCCCACGCGGCCGAATCGATCCCGACGCTCTTGGGCATCGAGGGAAACGCGGCCAAGACCTACTTCGGGGCTTTCGCCGGGGTGCTCAAGCCGCGTGACGAAACCAACGCCGACGGCGTCTGCGGCTTCGACTTCGACTTTCGGCGACGCAACCGCCGGCCGCCCGTCGACCCCGTCAACGCCTTGTTGTCGTACGGATACGCGATCCTGGCGAAGGATCTCACCGTGGCGTGTTGGATCGTCGGGTTCGATCCATTCCTCGGCTTCTTCCATCAGCCCAAGTACGGCAAGCCCGCGCTCGCGCTCGACTTGATGGAGGAGTTCCGGCCCATCGTCGTCGACTCGGTCGTCATTACGGCCATCAACACCGGCGTGGTCGTCCTGGGTGACTTCGTTAGTCGGGGACCGGCCGTGGCGCTGCGGCCTCAAGGCCGAAGGCGTTTCCTCCAGGCCTATGAACGGCGCATGAACAGCCTGGTGACGCACCCGGTCTTCGGCTATCGGATCAGCTATCGCCGCGTGTTGGAGGTCCAGGTTCGTCTGCTGGCGCGGGTGCTGCTCGGCGAGTTGCCGGAGTATGTCCCCTTCGTTACCCGTTGAGGTCCGGTCATGTCGTTGCGCACGTACATCGTCACGTATGACATCACAGATGACCGCCGGCGTCGGCGGGTGTTCAAGGCCCTCCACGGTTTCGGTGACCACCTTCAGTACTCCGTGTTTCGGTGCGACCTCTCGCTGGCAAACAAGGTTCGCATGAAGACGGCGCTCGCCGAGATCCTTCATCATCGCGACGACCAGGTCTTGATCTTCGACCTAGGTCCGGTAGAATCCATCCGTCCCGAGACGGTCGAATATCTCGGCGTGGTCTACAAGCCCGCCGAGCACGAGGCATTGGTGATCTGAATGATGGCCTGTGACAAGGACAGCAGGGGGGCGTTCTTTGACAAGTTCAGAGCGAGAGATCCAGTGACGAGCGAAGTCCGGGTGCCGCTCGCCGCCTGTAAGAAGCTGCTTCTAGAGGAGTTGCGTATGAAGTGCGTGGTGAGTCCGACAAGAGACGTTGGTTTGGCTGGTGTCTCTCGAAACACGAGGACCAACCTGCGTGCCGGTCTGCGGTTGGATTGAGTGCTATTTCCACGGCCTCTGTGCCGTGGCCCCATTGAAGCCTAAGAAGGGTCTGTCTTCGAGGGTTGCATCGTAGGGATTTCCACGGCCTCTGTGCCGTGGCCCCATTGAAGCTTTTTTGACACCACGGAATGCGTGTTTGGTTTTGTATTTCCACGGCCTCTGTGCCGTGGCCCCATTGAAGCGTCGGATAGGTCGGAGAAAGGATCGCAGCTTCGGCGATTTCCACGGCCTCTGTGCCGTGGCCCCATTGAAGCAGGGTCGAAGACGTGCCGTCCTGATGCCGTACGAAGAATTTCCACGGCCTCTGTGCCGTGGCCCCATTGAAGCGTCGATTCCTAGCGATCCGAGGAAGCTTCGCAGGTATTTCCACGGCCTCTGTGCCGTGGCCCCATTGAAGCCTGTCCATCCAGGTGAGCGCCTACAATACATCCCGCATTTCCACGGCCTCTGTGCCGTGGCCCCATTGAAGCCATATTAGAAACTGTGGCTCAGGCTCTCGCCTCCAGATTTCCACGGCCTCTGTGCCGTGGCCCCATTGAAGCCAATAGTCCCCATAACCCGACCAATGCCACCACCCAAATTTCCACGGCCTCTGTGCCGTGGCCCCATTGAAGCTCGATACGGGACGGGGGCAGGATGCGGGAGTGGACGGATTTCCACGGCCTCTGTGCCGTGGCCCCATTGAAGCCGTGAGCTTCTCGCATTCCGCCGCCGCGGCGAAGGCATTTCCACGGCCTCTGTGCCGTGGCCCCATTGAAGCCCTCGCGTCGACGCAAGGCCTGCCGTCAGCGTGGCCATTTCCACGGCCTCTGTGCCGTGGCCCCATTGAAGCGACCCGCTAGCGGCAATGGCCTTGCCGGACGCCGCAAATTTCCACGGCCTCTGTGCCGTGGCCCCATTGAAGCGGTTTAACCTCTCGGTGAGGCCCGGAGATACGGGGATTTCCACGGCCTCTGTGCCGTGGCCCCATTGAAGCTCTTAGGAGCCGCGTAGAACTAACATAAACGATCTTCACGGCGGCACAATGGTATAGTTCCAACTGAGTCTCTGCTTGACTCCGGTTGATAAGTTTGGTATATGTTAGGTATTA